>NZ_JCAIOM010000009.1:150041-222057 GCF_059587025.1 Chryseobacterium sp. DZ-32 | reverse complement strand
GGACGTAAACCCTTGATTATTTCAAAATCTTTCACAAAACAAATTTAAGCTTATTTGAAAACTCCTACAAGATTAGCCTCCGGAGGGGGTGGCAAAAATTCAAAGAATTTTTGACGGGGTGGTTAACTAAACAGCATAATCAATCCCACATATAAATCATCCATAGCAGCGGACTTTAGTCCGCTTTCATAATCAACATTTATTTATTCGGTTTTAACCAAAATTTATTGATCATATATAAACAACAGATCCTCCCAAGCAATGGAAGGATCTGTTTCAAACATAAGAAAAAATTAGAGTTTTATCATTAAGCCTCTCCAAATACCACCTCAGGAGAATACAGCTTTCTGAACATGATGTAAGTTGCCGTTAACACAGAAAAGGCAACAATTGCATCTACCGTAGACGGAAAACCCAGTACCGCAATTTTTGAAAAGAAAGCAAACAGAATATCAAAGAACATTCCTGCAAACACCCATTCTTTTAGTCTCAATAATTTATTGGGAAGCAAAAGAACCATAACTCCGGAGATTTTAAAAATACCTAATATATAAATAAAATGAGGCGGATATCCAAGCTGTCGCGTAATATCCCATACAACCGGATTTTTTGTCAGTTCAAAGAAACCGCTGGCTCCAAACCATAATGACATAAAAATAGCACCTGACCAATAGATAATTTTTGTAGTTTTTGTTTTCATTGTTGTAATTTTTAGTGATAATTAAATTGTATAGTATTTTATTTAAAAGCTGTTTTTGCTGATCCTGAGATTTCTCCCGTTCTCCTATTCTGAATAAAAGCGATGACTTCCCAGTTTTCCGGAGAAAATCCTTCCGGAAGTTTAAATTTTGTTGTTCCTTCCTGCTGTTTATTTAATGAGATGAGGTTTTGCTTGTAGACAATCTGCCAGTGATGCAGATGGCGTCCTTCATTTTCGCCTTTCCCTACCTCTGTGGAAGAATGTTTTTCAACCAGATTAATGAGCAGCATATTCTGAGGATCTGCGGAAGGTGTTTTATACTGAACATCAATTTTATGCTGAGAAATGGCGGCAGATAATTCTACAGGTGTTTTTTTAGAAGTAATCAGAGCTTTTCGGATGGCATTTTTGATATTGTTTTCATCAGAGCCTACAAATTCTGTTTTTCCGTTGACTACCAGCTGTGGAGTATAAACCTGGGAATTCAGCAGGCGGCTGTACTGCTGTTGCCGCTGGGAATTTTCAGCCGTACTGAACCGGTCCTTCCATCCGAGACGGTTCCAGTAGTCAACATGGTAGGAGAGGAGGTAAACAGGCTCATCTTTGTATTCCTTTTCAATTTTTCCCATCAGTTCATCTGCAGGAGGACAGCTTGAACAGCCTTCTGAAGTAAAGAGTTCCAGAACAGCGAAACCATTATTTTCTGAAGTGGAATGCTGTGCTGTCTTCTGATCTTTATTTTGATGAATAAATGCTGAGGCTGCAAATAATACCGCGGTAAAAGCGCTTACTGTAATTAAGTTTTTTAGTATCATGTCTTTTAATTTGATTCAAAAGTAGATACTTGATAAAGGCAAAAGAATACAAAACAGGTTCAACCGGACAAATTGAGAGGTGAATCCGGAAATTGTGAGGGGAAGGGTTTTAGGATGGAAGCTGGAAGTGGGAGGCTGGAAGTTTCAGAGCACGAAATGGAATACAGGTTTATTTTTAATATAAGCCAGGAAGCTTAAAAAATTAACAAAAGAAAGCCCTGATCATCTCAATCAGGGCTATAATTTATTTAAATAAGACTTTGTCTTCAAGTACTTCCAGCATCCATCCTCCATCTTCCTTACTGCTTTATCTATCCTCCAGCCAAGTAAAAAAACTATGGGTCTTTTCTTTGTTAATCAAAAGTTTTTCAGGGGTTTCAATAGTGAGTTTTACCAGTATTTTACGCTGAAAATAATGTTCCATCTCCTTAATCGCTTTAAAATTAACGAGATATTGCCTGTTGACTCTGAAGAATTGTTTGTCGGAAACCTGTTCCGCCACTTGTCCTAAAGGCTGGGTAAGAGGAAACTGTTCCTTTGTGAATGTAACCAGATGGGTGATCTCATTATGAATATAAAAATAAGCAATGTCTTCGGTAGGAATGGTGGTGTATTTCTGATTTTTAAAAACCAGAAAACTACTCTTACCTGCAGTAGCAGGCTGGCTGATTTTCTGTATCAGAGACTCCAGGTCCGGAAGTTCATTTTTCTGGAAGAATTTTTTCAGTTCATCAACTTTTCGCAGGGCTTCGGCAATATCTTCCCTGGAAAATGGTTTCAAAACATAATCAACTCCTTTACTTTTAAAAGCATCCAGCATATACTGATCAAAGGCAGTACAGAAAACCACAGGGCAGGTAATCTCCACTGATTTGAAAATTTCAAAGGAGAGTCCGTCCGAAAGATGGATATCCATAAAAATAAGATCAGGTTTGATTTCCTTTAAGCCTTCAATACTTGTTTCAATACTGTCGTAAACACCTAGTATCTTTGATTCAGGTTTTAAGTCTGAAATTAAATTCTGCAGGGATTTTGCCGCCCTGAATTCATCTTCAATAATGATTATATTCATGGATTAATGGTAGTTTTATCTGAAATGTTTTTTCGCCTGAATGAATGGTAATATCCTTTTCCAATAAATGTTTGTAGCGCATTTTAATATTGTCCAGTCCAACTCCCAAAGAATCTTCAGGGGTTACTTTTCGCTGTATAGGATTTTCGATCACGATATTATCGTCAGCGGTATAAATTGTAATGTGCAGAGGTTTGCTTTGAGAAACAATATTATGTTTGATGCAGTTCTCTACCAATAGCTGAAGGGTAAAAGGAGGAATAAGCGTTTGAGCGGTTTCTTTTCCTAACTCGTTGGTAAACTTAATCCCTTCTCCAAAACGGGCTTTCTGAAGAAAAAGATAAGAATCCACGATTTTCATTTCTTCCTGAACGCTGATCAGATCCAGCTTACGGCTTTCCAGCGTAAAACGGTAAAAATCAGAAAGCTTGACAATAAAATCAACGGTTTCTTCGTCATGAGTCTCTGCCATTAATTTTAACGTATTCAAACTGTTGAAAAGAAAATGCGGATTGATCTGCTGCTTTAATAATTCATACTGAGCACCCAGATTATCACTCTTTACCTTTTCCAGTTCAAGCTGTATCTGCTGCCCTGTATAGTTGTTCTGAAGCAGCGTAAGAAACATATAGCAAACCAGGTTAATCAGAATTCCCCTTACTTCCACCATCAGCATTACAGGACCAAAATTGATATGAGACAGAATCAGCTGCTGAATCCATGCCAGTCCAAACATAATCACCATCCCGAAAGCCAGTACCACCATCAATCTGGAATAAGAGATATGCTGTCTGCGTTTTCCTGTACGGTTCAGCATATAGATATTGATATACCACATGATGACGGAAAATGCTGCTGTAATGGCCGAGTTTACCGCGGCCTCTTTCCAGTTGAACTCATGAGACGCCAGCTGGGGTACAGAAGATAGAACTCCCAGGAAAATGGAGCTTATCCAGATAATGGCCGGTGAGATTTTTATTTTTTGCTGTTGCATGAAATCTGCTGATTTGAAAAGGTTAAATTAATGTTTTTATTGGAAATATTATGATAAATAGTGAAACGGAAATTTTATTATGGCCTCGCTACAGGACGGTAGCTCATGAAATACTGTATTCTTTCTTTTGTGTCTGAGAAAGTATTCTCAGTCTGATCATTTTTAAGATCATAAGAGACATTTCCGGCACTGTCTGCCTGAACAGTTTCGATACTTACCAGTTCTCCGGTGATGGTTCCTCCAATATACTGAGGATTATCATGGTATTTCCACGTAACCAGTTTCATCACAGCACCTGCTTCAGGGGTCTGGATTTTCTTTGACAAAGATTCCAGTGCTTTTTCATTTCCGTACAATGCCGACATCGTTTTCTTCTTAGGGTTTAAAGAATTGGAGATGAATTGGAGATTTCCCGGGTCAAAAACAACCCTTGAAAGGCCATTATTCGTATTACTATTTTCTTTGCTGCAGGCGGTAAGAGAAACAAGGCTTACCAATAAGATCAGGATTGTATTTTTCATTTTTTCTGTAAATTTTGAATGAGTCTTTGAGTGTTTACTTTCATGGGAACATCAAACAGATATCCTGTTTTTTCAGCGAGTTGTCTGTGGCAGGCAATGCAGGATTCTTTGGCGAAGGACGCCGTTTTTCCTGTCGGATGAAGATCATCTCCGGAAAATTTTGCAAATCCCCAACCCTCTGTATCTTTATATTGTCTGGGATCTTTTACCATAAACTGCGCATTGATAAACTTTCCGGGTCTGATTTCTCCATCCGGAAGCTCTTCTTGTTTCCATACGGATTTTACTACCACACTTCCGTCCGGCCACGGATGAAAGTTCTCAGTTTCCACAGCCTTTACCGCAATATCATTTCCATAAATTACACGGATAGAGTTATCAAACAGCGTACTCATACTGATTACTTTCCAGTTTTTAAAATCATCGGTATATCGAACACCGTTGGGAGAAACCGGGAAATTGGTTGATGCCGGAACAGGTACAGTGGATGAGACTTGAGGGGGCTCAATCTTTTTTTGAGCAGATGGGCCTGCTGAGGATAAGGAAATTGTATATTTTTTGATCGTTTCAATATCTTTTGCTGTAATCCTGGCTGAGGGATGCAGAAGGGTGTACTCATGGAGAGGCATTTTACCACTTTGCATCATATTGAGAATAGCGTACATTTTTCCCTGATGTTCTGCAGGAGATAACTTTTCCCATTCTGAGAAGTTCAGGACTTCTCTGGCTCTTTTGATATCTTTGTTCACAGCCCAGGAAACAGGAGCAAGTTTATCATACCAGCTTAAATTCTGCTGATTGGAATGACAGCTGAAACATGAGTTTTCAAGAATACTGATCACTTCCTTTGGGGCTTCAATTTTTCCTGTAACCGGTTTTCCTTCCAAAGGTTTACTGAATAGCTGCAACCCTCCGAAAACACCTAGTATAGCCAGAAATACGATGGCAATGGGATTTCTTTTTTTCTTTACGGTATCCATAATGAGTATTGTTTTATTTTTCTGGATCAAAAGTAGGCGGGTAGTACATGCTGTGAAACGGAAAACTGTCCGAGCTGGACAAATCAAAAGGCGAATCCGGAATTTTTAACCCCGAAAATCTACAAGAAAAATCCCGGTAACACAATTACCGGGATTTGATTAAATCTGTTGTTTATAAAGTAATACCACCATCTATCACAATTTCAGTTCCGGTGACATACCCGGAAGAATCGTTGTCGGCTAAATAAGTAACCAGTTTGGCAATCTCTTCAGCGGTTCCCATTTTCTTCATTGGAATCTGTTCTATGAGATGGTTTTGGATATTTTTCAAAGTTTCTTCATCCAGGCCTGCTTTACTCATGATTTCTGTTTTTATCGGACCCGGACTTATCATATTCACTCTGATTTTTCTTGGAGCTAATTCTGCGGCGGCTGTTTTTGCAATGGAGTTCAATGCTGCCTTGCTTGCCTGATAAGCGGAACTGTTGGGTTTATAGGTAGAAGCCACAATAGAAGATAAAAAGATGACAGAAGCACCATCGTTTAATAATGGAATGAATTTGCTTAATGTAAAGTAAGCTCCCCTGAAATTGATGTTCATGACCTGATCAAAATTTTCGGTATCCATATCTTCAATCGGAGTCAACGTACCTGTAATTCCTGCATTGATAAAAAGGATGTCTATTTTCCCGAATTGTTTCTCAATATTTTCTTTTAAAAGATCAATATCGTTAAGGTTAGCCTGATCTGAGATAAACGGAATGGCACCAAGTTCGCGGGCTGCTTTTTCTACAGCTTCTTTTCGCCTTCCGGTAATGATCACGGTTGCTCCTTCTGAAATAAGTTCTTTTGCTGCAGCGAATCCGATCCCGCTGTTTCCTCCTGTTACGATAGCCAGTTTGTTACTGAATTTTTTCATTGTAAAATTTTTTGACAAAGTTATTTCAAAATGGTATACTTTTGTAACCAGTATCACAGAGTATACCAGTATCATTCGTGATATCACTTAACTTTGCAATTATGGAAAGAGACCAGAACGAAGAACTCAGAGCATTACAGGATACCCTTTATTTTATCGGAGGCAAATGGCGGATTCCTGTCATCAATTCACTGTGTAACGGGAACAGACGCTTCAGGGAAATTGAAAGGAGTATTCCCGGAATTACCACCAGAATGCTTTCTAAAGAACTGAAAGATATGGAACTGAATAAACTGCTAAAACGCACCGTTTATCCCGAAACTCCTGTTTTAATAGAATATGAACCCACAGAATACTGCCGAACCTTTGGAAATATCATTCAGGAAATGATCAACTGGGGCAGGGAGCATAGAAGAGTAATTGTGGAAGATAGGAAATAATGCCAATAAAAAACCTCTCACAAAGGAGAGGTTTATAATTATTTGTCAAAAATTTCGATCATTATATTGTCAGGAATTATTCCCGAATAATCATAAGACTGAACGTTGAGTTGAGTAACTGAACTTACACAGACTACCTTATTATTGTAGCTGAACACTTTATAAGGATATCTCTTTGTATTGATTGTCTTGGTTTTTGTGTAAGAATTGATGTTGTAAAGCTCAATGGTCTTACTTGTGGTTCCTGCAATAATACTGTTACCATCAAAATCAAAACTTGAAAGCTTGGAATTTCCGGAAGGCAGATCATTCTGATAAATCATTTGCGAATTATAGACAGAACCTGAACTTGCCGTAATGATTCTTCCATCAGGAAATGCTTCAAATATCCTGTAATTAAGTGGGTGATCTCCATGATAAGTATCGTCCTGATGACTTATGTAATTACCATTAAGATCAAAATTATAAAGATCCATATCTACAGGTGAAATATTCTGTGTTATGGTATATAATTGCACAGAAGTCCCTACAGCTTTTCTCATCCTTCCACTATTATAATAAAGCTGAGGTGATTGAGAAATTATAGCTTTTGTAGCTCTGCTTGCTGATTTAATCACACTGGAACTGCTATTACTATTTGAAGAACCGTAAAGTATACCGTTATGATAAACAGTACTGATGAGCGGCATTCCGAAACTCACCTGAGCTTTCAATGTCAGGTCATTTCCATCATAAATATCTACCCAACCATCATTTCTGGGAACATATAGTTCTACACTTCCATTATAGGTTCCAATATCAGAGTAGCCTAAAGTTGCATTTGTGCTGATCTGATGGGTAACAGAGTTTGTATTTACATCATAAATAGCAATTTTCCCATCCGTATCTAATAGGTATAGCTTTCCGGAGTTTTTATCAAATTGGGCATCAAAAGTTTTAAGATTAACCAATTTGATCTCAGGTCTTTCAATTTTTATAATGTTACTTTTAACCTCTTCACCATTAGCCTTAATACCAATAACCTGATATTCTACATAAGGGTTAAATGGTACGGCTGAAGTAAATGTAAACTGATTCGGATAGCTATTACCAATTTCGGATTGTATCCCATTTTGAGAATCACTTCTTACAATTTTATAATGATTATAAGTGGCATCTCCGCTGAGTGTCCATTTTAAACTTACCGTTTCAGTGGTACCACTGTAAGTTGAAGTTAAATTGATCTTATTTTCAATAACAGGAGGTGTTACTGTGACCACCTCCGTAATATCATCGTTTGAACTGCTGCATGAAAATATTGATAAATAAGCAAATAATAGGGTTATAGTTTTTTTCATAAATTTTAGATTCCGTCAATAATTTCATTTAAAACAGTGCTAGGTCTCATGGCTGCATATGTTTTATATGTATCAGCTTTGTAGTAACCTTCAATGTTTTGAGGTTTACCCTGAGCACCAATTAATTCAGCATTGATTACTTCTTCATTTTCCTGCATTGCCTGAGCAACAGGAGCAAACTGAGCAGCCAGTTCAGCATCAGCAGTCTGGTTCGCCAACGCTTCAGCCCAATACATTGCTAAATAGAAGTGAGAACCTCTGTTGTCTATCTGACCTACTTTTCTTGCAGGAGATTTATCTGTAGCTAAGAATTTAGCGTTAGCTTCATCCAATGCATCAGCTAAAACCTGAGATTTTGTATTCCCTTGAGTTTGTGCAAGATGCTCTAAAGAAGCCTGAAGTGCTAAGAATTCACCCAGAGAATCCCATCTTAGGTATCCTTCTTCCAGGAACTGCTCAATATGTTTTGGAGCAGAACCTCCGGCACCAGTTTCAAATAAACCACCACCATTCATCAATGGAACGATAGAAAGCATTTTTGCAGAAGTACCAAGCTCAAGGATTGGGAAAAGGTCAGTTAAATAATCTCTCAATACGTTTCCGGAAACTGAGATTGTATCTTTACCTTCTCTTGCTCTCTTCAACGTTTCAGTCATAGCATCTTTTACATCAAGGATTCTGATGTCAAGACCTGTTGTATCGTGATCAGCAAGATATTTTTCTACTTTTTTGATGATTTCTCTGTCGTGAGCTCTTCCTTTGTCTAACCAGAAGATAGCAGGAGTATCAGATAATCTTGATCTGTTTACCGCTAATTTTACCCAGTCCTGGATAGGAGCATCTTTAGTCTGACACATTCTGAAGATATCATCTTTTTCTACTTTCTGAGAAAGAAGAACGTTTCCAGCTTCATCCTGAACTTCTACAGTTCCGTCAGCTGACAATTGGAAAGTTTTATCGTGAGAACCATATTCTTCAGCTTTCTGAGCCATTAAACCTACGTTTGGAACAGATCCCATTGTGGTAGGGTCCAATTTTCCGTGCGCTTTCATATCGTCAATCACAGACTGGTAGAAACCTGCATAAGAACGATCCGGAATGATACAAACGGTATCTTCTTCATTTCCGTCTTTGTTCCACATTTTACCTCCGCCTCTTACAAGAGCAGCCATAGAAGCGTCAACAATGATATCTGAAGGTACGTGGAAGTTGGTAATTCCTTTATCAGAGTTTACCATAGCCACTCTAGGTCCTTCAGCAAGAGCTTTTTCAATATCAGCTTTGATGTCAGCTTCCTGAGCATTTCCTTTGATTTTTTCGAAAAGATCAGCAAGACCGTTATTTGGATTGATATCTAAAGACTTGAAAGTCTCAGCATATTTTGTAAATACTTCTTTGAAGAAAGTCTCAACGATAGCCCCGAAAATGATTGGGTCAGAGATTTTCATCATCGTTGCTTTAAGGTGAGCAGAAAGAAGTACATTTCTGTTTTTAGCTTCTTCGATTGCTTCCTGAACGAATGCTTTCAATGCCTTTAAGTTCATAACAGAAGAATCAATTACTTCACCAGCCTGAAGACCTGCGTAGTCTTTTAAAACATATTCAGAACCGTCATTTCCTTTAAATACGATTCTGTATTTTGTAGCGTTTTCTAAAGTTGTAGAAGTTTCTGTACCATAGAAATCACCATTGTTCATGTGAGCCACATCAGTTTTGCTGTCAGATGCCCAATCACCCATTCTGTGAGGATTAGCTTTTGCATAGTTTTTAACAGCTTTTGGAGCACGTCTGTCAGAGTTTCCTTCTCTTAATACAGGGTTTACAGCACTTCCTAATACCTTGGCATATTTAGCTTTGATCGCTTTTTCTTCGTCATTTTTAGGTTCTGCAGGATAGTTTGGAACTGCGAAACCTTTACCTTGTAATTCCGCAATCGCTGCATCCAATTGAGGTACAGAAGCAGAAATGTTCGGTAACTTAATGATGTTGGCTTCAGGTTTTGTTGCCAATTCTCCAAGTTCTGCCAAAGCATCACCGATCTTTTGGTCGTCTTTCAAAAACTCAGGAAAGTTGGCTAAAATTCTTCCTGCCAAAGAAATGTCCGGTACTGCGATTTCGATATCTGCTGATTTTGTAAAAGCTTTTACGATAGGTAAAAACGAGTGAGTAGCCAGCATTGGAGCTTCATCAGTAAGTGTGTAATAGATTTTTGATTTTTCTGACATTATACTGTTATTTTTTATTTGAAATTTTAAGTCCCACAAATTTAGTAAATATCATTGTTTTATTTAAGATATTTCCATAAAAAAAAGAGGCTTTTGAGTCTTTATATTGATATCTGCTTAATTTATGTTCACCTTCCGGGTACATTTATTTTAGAAATAATTTTATAATGTTCAGAGGCTGAACTTTTTGTCCTTACAATCAGGCTTTTGTAAGTCTGCAGCTACATAATAATTATGTCTGATAAAACTGATTATCAATAAGATATTTTTTATTTTCACTTTAAGATTAATTTAACCATAATAAAACCGGAAAAATTTTCTTTTTTGATTACATTTGAAAAAATAAAAAAATAAATATTATGTCAACGACAATCACTTTAAAAGGAAACGAAGTACACACAATAGGAGCATTACCATCAGTAGGAACCACTGTAAAAGACTTTGCATTGGTAGATTCAGGATTAAATGTAAAAACACTTCAAAATTTTGACGGAAAGAAAAAAGTATTCAATATTTTCCCAAGCATTGATACCCCTACCTGTGCCGCTTCTTCCAGAAAATTCAATGAGGAAGCTTCAAAGCTTGATAATACGGTGATCATCAATGTTTCTAAAGACCTTCCATTTGCATTAGGAAGATTCTGCGCGGCAGAAGGATTGAATAATGTAGAAACACTTTCAGACTTCAGAAGCAGCTTTGGGGACGATTATGAAGTGACCATCGCAGATTCTCCTATGAAAGGATTACTGAGCCGTGCCGTGATCGTTACTGACGAAAACAATAAAGTAGTATATACTGAGCAGGTTCCGGAAATTGCTAATGAACCTAATTACGATGCCGCTCTTGCAGCATTGAAATAATAAAATAATTTTTGTAGAAAAGCCTTGTGAATATGATTTTGCAAGGCTTTTTTAATTAAAAAATTTGAACATGGTAAAAAGAATCGTAGTCAATATTAAAACGAATACTATTTCCAAAGCCAGCCGGTTTTATCAGGATATTCTGGGACTGGAGGTTTTGATGGATCATGGCTGGATTAAAACATTGGGTAATGAGGAAGAAGCCAAAGCTCAGATCAGCTTTGCTGAACAGGGAGGAAATAATACAGAAGTTCCCGACCTGTCCATCGAAGTGGATAATGTGGATGAAATCTATGATAAAATGAAAAAGGCAGGCTTTGAAATCACTTATGAACTTACCCATGAAGAATGGGGAGTACGAAGATTTTTCGTTATAGATCCATTTGATAAGCTGATTAATATACTGTCTCACCAATAAAAACGGTTTTATGGATCCGTATGTTTTACCGTAATTAAACATTATTAATGATCCGGATCATTAAATAATAAGATGAATAAAACTTACCTTTACAGTTTGATAATAGGATGAAACGATCAGGAACAGCAGATTTACCTCTTCACTATGGCAAAGTACCGCCATGGCTGTATGAACGCATGTCTGTTCTGGGGCTTTCCATTATTGAAGTCATTCTCATGGATTACGGTAAAGACGAGGTCTTACGTCGTTTGGCAGATCCATTCTGGTTCCAGAGCTTTGGAGCCGTGATGGGAATGGACTGGCATTCTTCAGGGATTACCACTTCCGTTATGGGAGCTTTAAAACGTTCTGTTAACCCAAATTCTCAATCGCTGGGACTTTATATCTGTGGCGGAAAAGGGAAGTTTTCCCGCGAAACTCCATCAGAGTTAATTAAAATTGCAGATAAAACCGGATTGGACGGAACAGAACTGGTAAGAGCCAGCAAGCTTTCTGCAAAAGTAGATAATACAGCCATTCAGGATGGCTATCAGTTGTATCTTCACAATTTCATTCTTTCAGACAATGGAAACTGGAGCGTCATTCAGCAGGGAATGCATGAATTTGACGGAACAGCAAGACGTTATCACTGGCACTCGGAAAACATTACCTCTTTTGTAGAACAGCCGCACACAGGAATCAATGGGATTTCAAGAGGAAGAATTCTTAACCTTACCGATACTGAAGCTTCAGAGAACAGGAAAGGAATTCTGGATATTTCCCACACCGATTCTGCGGAAGTGATGAAAGATTTTGCAAGACTGATTCTTCCTGCCCACCATGATGTTCAGGCTTCTGATGTTGATTTGAAAAGACTGGGAGCACTTTTATATGTTACCAGAGAACAGCAGCCACAGAATTTTGAAGATCTGCTGATGCTGGAAGGAGTAGGGCCAAGAACCATGCAGTCTTTGGCTCTGGTCAGTGAAGTGATTCACGGAGCGCCGTCAAGATTTGCAGACCCGGCAAGGTTTTCCTTTGCTCATGGCGGTAAAGACGGACACCCTTTCCCGGTGCCGATCAATACGTATGATGAAAGTATCAGCATCCTGAGAAAAGGGATTGAAAAATCCAAACTTGGAAATTCTGATAAGCTGAATTCTTTAAATAAACTTCATGAGATCATAACAAAAGCAGAAAAAGATTTCACTCCGGATTTTGATATTCAGCAGGTGATTGAAGATGAAAGACAGAATTCCTGGCGCTTTGGCGGAAAAACCGTATTTGGCGATGCCCAGAAACCCGATAATCCTCCCAAGCCAATACAGCTCTCACTGTTTTAGATTTTCTATTTCTTTTAAAAAGCTTATGATTACTATCATCGGCCAATAGTCATTCCCATCCTCCGGAGGGGTGGCGAAAATTCAAAGAATTTTTGACGGGGTGGTCAGAGATAGTATGTTTCAAATAACTGTTTAAAAACAAAAAGCTTTGAAAGGTATTTAATTTCAATAGGGTATGTGCTTTTTATGAAAATATTCAATGCTTTGTTTAATGTTTCTTGCTTTTAATTCAATTAAAAATTTTACTTTTAAAGACTTAAAAAAAATTGACACCAATGACCAATAAAGCCTTAGAAACCTGCTATGATTTCCCTTTCTTTTTCCCCGAAGAGCTTGCTGAAATATTCCAGGCTCATGAAAAAAGATCTTTCCAGAAAGGTGACTTCATTCTTGAGGAAGGAAAAACGGCCAATGAATATTATATTCTTGAAAGCGGATTGGCGCGTTCCTATGTTAATGATTTCAATGGAAATGAAGTAACTACCCACTTTTTTGTAGAAAATGAAGTCATCATTGAGGTGTTGTCAATGTTTCAGCGGGTTCCGTCTCAGGAAAATATCGTTTGTATTACAGACTGCGAGTGCTGGAGGCTGGATTATGATACCTTCCAGGAGTTGTTCCATAAAATCCCCAACCTCAGGGAATGGGGAAGATCGTGGATGTCTCAGGAACTTTTTGCCTACAAACAAAGATCTGTAGAAATGTTTACCCTTTCTGCGACCAGAAGATACCTGAATCTGCTGGAGCAGAAATCTAAAGTCATACAATTGGCGCCCTTGAAACAAATTGCTTCCTATCTTGGAGTTACAGACACTTCTCTCAGTCGTATCCGTAAAGAAATCGTTTCCCACCCTAAGAAAAATTAAATCTTGCCCTATGACAAGTAGATTTTCATTGCACCTCGGTAATTTTGGATTACAATTTAACACTAAAATTACAAAAATGAAAGTCAATCAAATTTATGTGAACCTTCCGGTAAAAGATGTACAGAAAACCAAAGAATTCTGGACTAAGGTAGGTTTTTCTATCAATGAACAATTCTCTGATGATAAAGCAACCTGCGTTGTTTTGAATGATACTATCTATGTGATGTTTCTCCAGGAAGATTATTTTATGACCTTCACCAATAAACCTGTTGCCAAAGAAAATACCAGTCAGGTTCTTGTAGCGGTAGGTTTGAACAGCCGTGAAGAAGTAGATAAAATAGTAAACACTGCTGTAGAGAACGGCGCACGGCAGCATGAAGAACCTCAGGATTACGGATGGATGTATCAGAACTCCTTCTGGGACCCGGATGGGCATGGCTGGAATATTACTTTTGCAGATATGTCTCAAATGCCTGCTGAATAAATTAATCCAAATAAAAAATAAATCTTGCCCTATGGCAAGCACATTCTTACCAAATCCTGATAATTTTGGATAACAATCACCACTAAAATTTACAAAATGAATATTACAGATATTTACGTCAATTTACCCGTAAAAGATGTTCAAAAAACCAGAGAATTCTGGACGAAGCTTGGCTTTTCTATCAATGAACAGTTTTCAGATGATAAGGCCATATGTGTAGTCATGAAAGAAAATCATATCTACACCATGTTTCTCAAAGAAGAGTTCTTTCAAACCTTTACCAACAGACCTTTTGCTAAAGGAGATACAACACAGGTACTTCTGGCCATCGGGGTAAACAGCCGGGAAGAAGTAGACGGTATGGTAAAAACAGCGATCGAAAACGGAGGTTCAAAATACAGTGAGCCTGTAGATTACGGATGGATGTATCAAAGCAGTTTTGCTGATATCAACGGCCATCAGTGGGAAGTAATGCATGGTGATGCCTCTCAGATCCCTGCAGAATAATCCATAACACCACAAAATATATCATATGGAAACACAATCAAACGATATAGAAATCATAAAAAATCAGATAACCAGTAATTATTTTGTGATTACGATGAATATCGATGGTATTACCCACGAAGAATCTATGATTTTTCCCAATGGTGAAGCCAATTGTATGAACTGGATCCTTGGACATTTAATTTACATCAGAAATCCCTTACTGAATATTTTAGGAGAAGAATCTGTCTGGGATAGTGAAAAATTTTCTTTCTATAACAGGGGTGAAATTGCTTTAGATCATCAAGATAAATTGATTAGTTTTGAAGATTTAAAATCCTATCTTAAACAATCCCAGGATAAGCTGGAAGCAAAGCTCAGCACGCTTGATAGTTTTAAACCTGAAATGATTAAAGATATATCAACCCTAAGCCTTCATGAAATCTATCACAGTGGGCAGCTGGGTTATCTCCGCAGAATTTTAGGAAAACCGGGTGCTATAAAATAGCATGCTATTTTTAGACTCCTTACTTCGCTCGGAATGACAGGTGCATCGCTGAAATATGAGTATTACCTTTTCAGATGAGTATAATTTTATCGCAGACAAAATCCTTGCGACTTAAAAAAGCATAGTTTGTAAAACTCTTAGCGCCTTTACGTTTCTCCAACCTACTAACCTCTAATTTCTAACTTCTAATCTCTGATTAAAAATGAACACACCAAAATCAAAAAAAATGGAGCTCGTTATTCCGGCTTACAGAATGCATTCCCAAAGCTTTATGAACGTTTTGGACGGCATTTCGGAAGAAGACGCATTGAAAAGAATTGAAAATAAAACCAATCATATCGTATGGATGGCAGGAAACTTTGTCAACATGCGCTACGGATTAGGTTCAGTACTTGGACTTCAGGGAGAAGACCCTTACAATGATTTGTTTTTCCAGGGAAAAGCATTGAATGAAAGTTTAAAATATCCAACCTTGGCTGAACTGAAAGAAAACTTTCATACAATTTCAGCTAAAGTCTTTCAAAAACTTCATGAAGTAACCGATGAAGAGCTGGATGAAATATTTGAAATAGGAATGAACATCCCTTTCATTAAAGAAACAAAACTCAATTTTGTCGGAATGTGTATCGGCCGTGAAGACTACCTCTGCGGGCAGATAGGTCTCATGCGCAGAATTTTGGATTATCCGGGAATGAAATATGATGTGGACGAAAATCTTAAATATTAATAATGAATCCAGTAGAAAAAGGCTATAAAAAAGTCAACGGAATCCAATTATACTATGAGATTTACGGATCAGGAAAGCCTGTGGTTTTAATTCATGGCGGAGGTTCTTCTATTCTTTATGATTTTAAAGAAGTCATCGCAAGGCTTGAAGGTAAATTCCAACTGATAGGAATCGATTTACAAAATCATGGCAGAAGTGAGCACCGCGATATTCCGGAAACCTTTGAGCAGGATGCAGACGATGTCGCAGGACTATTGGCAGAACTCAACATTGAAAAAGCTTCATTCTGGGGATTCAGTAATGGAGGAAGCACGGTAATGCAGATTGGGCACCGCCATCCGGGCATTGTTGAAAAACTGGTTGTTGCCTCAGCTTTCTACAAAAGAAGTGGAATGATAGACGGTTTTTTTGAAGGAATGCAGGAAGCAACTTTTGACTCAATGCCGGAACCTTTTAAAATTAATTTTTTAAGCCTCAATCCTGATTTCTCAAAGCTTGAAAACCTTTTTGAGAAAGATTGTACAAGGATGCAGACTTTTCAGGACTGGAATGATGAAGTGCTGAGGTCGATCAAATCACCTGCATTATTTATCAGTGGTGATCAGGATGTGATGAAGCCGGAACATACTGCCGAAATGTGGCGGTTGGTGAAAGGCTCCCGGTTACTGATACTTCCCGCAACTCATGGTACTTATATGATGCCGGATTTTGATGGAAGTATTGATACCAACTTAATAGAATTTACCGTCAGAGAAGTAGAAAAATTTTTAAACCATTAAGCGTTTTTTTATTCATAGTAAATTAATTAATCCTTAATGGATCAACAGTAGAAACAATATTTTATAATAATAACTTTAAAATTAAAAATCATGGCTAAATTAAATCCGTATCTGAATTTTGATGGAACAGCTGAAGAAGCGTTCAATTTTTACAAAAGTGTTTTCGGTGGTGAATTCGTTGGTGGAATTCATAAAATGGGCAATGCTCCCGGTACCGAAAACTTGTCAGAAGAAGAAAAAAACAGGGTAATGCACATTGCTTTGCCTGTAGGCGGAGACCTGTTAATGGCATCCGATATTGTACCGGCATTCGGGCAGACTCTTACCGTAGGAAATAATAATTATGTGTCTATTTTCCCTGATTCAAAAAGCGAAGCAGACAGGATTTTTAAAGAACTTTCTGATGGCGGAAACGTGGAAATGCCAATTGAAGATCAGTTCTGGGGAGACTACTTCGGATGTTTTCAGGATAAGTATGGTGTTCATTGGATGGTGAACTATAATGAAGAATCTGCAAAATAATCTTATATTTAACTAATGATAATAAAGAGATGCTCATTTTTGGGCAGCTCTTTATTTAAACTTTTAAAAATATAGAACTATGGATCCAATTAAAATAGACATCACAATTTTAGCACCGGTGGAGAAGGTTTGGAATTATTTCAATGAACCCAAGCACATTACGAAATGGAATTTCGCCCATGAAACCTGGCACTGTCCTAGTTCTGAAAATAACCTTATAGTAGGAGGCAAATTCAAAAACAGAATGGAAGCAAAAGACAAAAGCTTCGGGTTTGATTTTGAAGGCGTATATGATGAAATTATTCCTCATGAGGTCATTAAGTATCACCTGGAGGACGGACGAAAAGTGGAAGTTGTTTTCGATAAAATAGATGAGAATACAACAAAAGTGATTGAAATTTTCGATCCGGAAAAACAAAATTCTGTGGAAATGCAGCGGGATGGCTGGTATGCTATTCTCAACAACTTCCACAAATATGTTGAGAATCATTAATAATATTTTTTTGTAGCCATGATCAATCTAGTTATCATGTCAAAGAGTTTAAACTCTATGTATGCTTTTAATTATGACTCTGCAGAGCAATTCCTTCACGGAGTTATTGCAATACCGGCAAGAAAAGCCTTAGAAAAGGAAAAAATAAATTCTTTGGAAAAACTTTCAGATTATTCCGAAAAAGAAATCATGCAGCTGCATGGTTTCGGTAAAAATGCGATGATGAAACTGAAGAATTACATGAAAGAAAATCAGGTCTGCTTTAAAGAAGCATAATATATATACAACTGAAAAATTTTGCAGTGTCATTGCAGTAAAACGGATTGGTATCGTTTAAAAGCAAAGGCATAAGATCTGTTTTTGCTGTATAGAAAGTTAAAAATACATCACCCTTTTTAAAAATTAAAATTATGAATAACGATATTTTCCCATGTCTCTGGTATGATGGAGACGCCAAGCAGTCAGCCGAATTTTATTGTAAGGTTTTCGGAGGCGAAATCACTGCAGATACTCCTGTTGTCATGAATATTGATTTGTTTGGACAGAGAATTATGCTTCTGAATGGAGGCCCTCAATTCAAAAAAATGCTTCCATCTCTTTTATGGTAATCTGTGAAACAGAAGATGAAGTTCAAAAATACTGGGATCAGTTACTGGATGGCGGAATAGCTTTGATGGAACTGGGATCTTACTCATGGAGCCCGAAATACGGATGGGTTCAGGATAAATATGGCGTAACATGGCAGTTGTTTCTGGGAGAAAAAGCAAGCGATCAGAAAATAATTCCTACCTTGATGTTTATCCATGGAAATAACGGAAAAGCCAAAGAAGCAATGGAACTTTACACGAAAACTTTTCCCAATTCAAGCATCGGAAATATATTGACCTACGGAGCAGGGAGCGAAGGACATAACATTCCGGAACCGGCAGAAAATGTTCAGCATGCTCATTTTACAATCGATAATTACAGCGTATTCTGTATGGATAATTCCTATGATCACCAGTTTGACTTCAATGAAGGAATATCATTAGTGGTAATGACAGATGACCAGGAACAAACCGACAAATATTGGAATACACTCACTGCTGGCGGTGGCAGAGAAAGTATGTGCGGCTGGCTGAAAGATAAATACGGATTAAGCTGGCAGATTGTTCCTAAGAGACTCATCCAGCTGATGAATGATTCTAACCAGGAAAAAGCCTATAAAGTTGTTCAGGCGATGATGAAAATGCAGAAAATTATTATTCAGGATCTGGAAGACGCTTATAATTCTTAAATATTTTCGGCGTATTGTTTGATGTGATTTAGAAAAAAGATTTGCATATGAAAACACAGAACAAATCAGACTCTAAGTCAAAAGTCCCTAAAGACGGGGTGTTTCCGGAAATTATCAGGAACGATTATCAGGGAAGCCGGAAGCTGCAGGGTAAAAAAGCTGTTATTTCCGGAGGAGACAGCGGCATAGGACAGGCGGTGGCCGTTCATTTTGCCAGAGAAGGAGCAGATGTCGCCATTATCTATAAAGAAAGTGACGATGATGCTAACGAAACCAAAAGACTGGTGGAAAAAGAAGGGCAGAAATGTCTTCTGATCAAAGGAGATCTTACCCGGAAAGCATTCAGAACCAAATGCGCAGACAAGATTAAAACAGAGTGGAAGAATATTGATATTCTTGTTAATAATGCAGGAATTCATACTTCAAAAAGCAGTCTGGAAAAAATCTCTGATGAACAGATTCAGGAAACGTTTGATACCAATATTATTTCCATGATTTCATTCACCAGAAATTTTCTTCCTATGATACCAAAAGGAGGACGAATCATTTGTACAACCTCTGTTACAGCGTACCGCGGAAGTGACCACTTAATAGATTATGCGGCAACAAAAGGTGCTGTTTTGTCTTTTATCCGGTCTCTTGCCGATAATCTTGCCGAAAAAGAAATTCTGGTAAACGGAATTGCACCAGGACCTATATGGACTCCATTGGTGAAAGAAGCTTTTGATGACCTTTCCACCTTTGGAAAAGACACTCTGCTGAAACGTGCGGGACAACCTTCTGAAGTAGCACCAGCTTATGTTTTTCTTGCCTCAAAGGATGCAAGTTATATTGCAGGAGAAATTATTCATATCAATGGAGGTGATTTTGTCGGAGGATAGAATGAGAAGCTAGAAGTGGTCACAATAACACTCTTACTCTCTTACTCTCAAACTCACCCACCAACGCAGTCACCTGCAACCTATTATCCATCACCTAATCCCTTAAAAAATATATGGAAAAATTATCATATGAAATAGAGATCAATGCTGAACCTGAAAAAGTATGGAGTGTCCTTTGGGGTGATATTACCTACAGACAATGGACAACAGCATTTACAGAAGGTTCTTTTTATGAAGGAACGCTTGAAAAAAATAATATTGTCAAGTTTCTTGATCCGAAAAACAACGGAATGTACAGCAGGGTGGAAAAAATGATCCCCAACGAGGAAATAAAATTTTTGCACCTTGGAGAAATTTATGAAGGCATTGAAGTTCCTCAGGACTGGGGTGAAGCTACAGAGGCTTACTTTCTTGAGGAGAATGAAGAAGGCACTTTACTGAAAACAGAAATTCAGACACCGGCAGAATTTAAAGAATTTTTTGAAGAGAAGTTTCCAAAAGCGATGTCACTCGTTAAACATCTTTCAGAAAATCAGCTGTAAATAATTGAGTTAGAATTAAAGAAAAATCTGCGAGCTCTGAGATTGCTTCGCTTTGCTCGCAATGACCACCCTAAAAAAATAAAAAATGGAAACCTTATCATACGAAACAGTAATTGATGCGCCTATGCAGAAAGTGTGGGACATCCTATGGAATCCTGAAACATATAGTGAATGGACTAAGTATTTCGGAGCAGGATCTGTTATGAAATCCGACTGGAAAGTAGGAGGAAAAACCTATTTCCTGAATGCACAGGGAGAAGGAATGGTTTCAACCATAGACAGCATGGACGAGCCCAATCATATTGTGTTTAAACATCTGGGAATGGTAGATAAAGATGGGCATGAAGATACCCAAAGCAAAGAAGTCATGGAGTGGAACGGGAGTTTTGAAAAATACTTTCTGATAGACTTTGACGGAAAAACGAAACTTCACGCCGAGGTTCAGGTAGAAAAACAGTGGCAGGATCATATGAATACAGGCTTTACAAAAGGATTAATGGTTGTGAAAAGTCTTGCGGAAGGAGTGAGCCTTGGTTCAGTGTGATGAAATTCAATGTTTAATGTTTAAGGTTTAGAGTTGGTTTCTTACCCTGAATACTAATATCTGCTACCTGCCACCTAATATCTACCACCTATAAATGAAATTACTCGTAATACTTTTCGCAACATTTATTCTGGCTTTGCTGGGGACTTTTTTGTTTCAGGGAAAGCCGGATTTTATATTTTCAGGGAATCTGGGAATGGTTGTTTTCATCCTATTTACAGGTTTTTCCCATTTTAAATTTCAAAAAGGAATGGCGATGATGATCCCTGATTTTATCCCTGCCAGGATGTTTTGGGTATATTGTACAGGAGTTTTGGAGATTGCGGCAGGAATCGGGCTTATGATTCCTGCCATCCGTGAGATAACAGCAATTTTACTCATTATTTTTTACGTATTGGTTTTTATAGCCAATATCAATTCTTCCAGAAATAAGATTAATATTTTTAAAGCCGATTACACAGGGCCGGGAATGAAGTATCTTTATACTCAAAGGATTCCCATGCAGATTATTTTAATAGTCTGGACCTGGTATTTCGGAATTTATTTACACTAAAAAAGACAGTCTGTATAGGCTGTTTTTTTTTATAATCGGGATTTTTTTTAACTAAATGAGATAAAAATGTAACATTTTATAGGTGTAACGAGTCTTATTATAGAAAAGCATGAGTTTTTACTAATCTAAAAATGAAATGCCTATATAACTTTAACCTTTAAAACAGAAGTTATGAATCTAAATCACAACATTTTCGGTACAGCCCTTATTGTACTATCCACCATTATGACCAACGCACAGAGTTCTACTGCCAAACTGCCGGGAGATCCTACTTTACCATCTTCCAGGGCTAATCTTGAAAAACTTATTTCCTACGACAAAGGAGATTTTAAATACAAAGTTGAAGATTATTTTGCAAGACCAAAAGCTTCAGCCTTTAAAATTTCTCCGGACGGGAAATATCTTTCCTATAAAGAAAAAGATCAGGAGAAAAAAAATCATGTTTATGTAAAAGATCTTGGCACCGGAAAAATTACCAAAGCTATTGTAGAAAAAGATGATCTGATAAGAAACTATGGCTGGCTGAACAAAAAACGCCTTTTCTATACACAAGATAGAGGCGGAAATGAAAATATCCACCTGTATGCTACCGATACAGACGGAGGAAATCAAAAGGATTTAACACCATTTGACGGAGTAAAAGTGCAGGCCATTATTCCTATAAAAGATACTGATTTCGTTGTGGTTACCATGAATAAAAACAACAAGCAGATCTTTGAGCCTTTTAAAATCAATTTCATTACCGGGGAAATGACCCAGCTGTATGAAAATAAAGATGTCAACAGCCCTATTGACGATTATCTTTTTGATAAAGACGGAAATCTGAGAGGTTATAGCGTCCTTGAAAACGGATTAACCACAAAAACCTATTATAAAGATCTGCAGACCGGAAAATTCAATCTGATCAAATCTGCAGACTGGTCTGATACCTTCAGTATTATAGAGTTTAATGAAAATTCTAAAAATAAAGATGAAGCGTATGTAGTAACCAATCTGGATAGCGATAAAGCGAGAATTGTACTGTATGATCTGAAGAAGAATGCAGTGATTAAAGAGGTTTATTCCAATCCTGTCTATGATGTAAGCTCAATAAGCACGGCGGGTAAAAACAGAAACTATGAGCTTGACTATATCAGCTATGAAGGCACAAAAGGAGAAACAGTTCCGGTAAGCAAATTCTATAAAGAAATACATGACAAATTAAAATCTCAGTTTGGAGACAAGGAATTTGGAATTGCTTCTTCTGATGATAATAATGATAAACTTCTGGTTGTTGTAGGAAGTGATAAGCTCTATGGGACTTATTATGAATACGACACCAAAACCAAGCAGACCAAGCTTCTGTACAACCTGATGCCACAGCTGAAGGAAGAAGACATGGCTGAAATGAGACCTATCGAATTTAAAAGCAGAGACGGATTGACAATCCATGGGTATATTACCCTACCTAAAGCGGCATTGGAAGGTAAAAAAGTTCCTTTGATCGTAAATCCTCACGGCGGCCCTCAGGGAATCAGGGACAGCTGGGGATTCAATCCGGAAACACAGTTGTTTGCAAGCCGTGGATATGCTACGCTTCAGGTTAACTTCAGAATCTCCGGCGGATATGGAAAATCATTCCAGAAAGCGGGTTACAAGCAAATTGGAAGAAAAGCAATGGATGATGTGGAAGACGGAGTAAAATACGCCATTGAACAGGGATGGATAGATAAAGATAAAGTGGCCATTTACGGAGGAAGCCACGGTGGATATGCAACATTGATGGGATTGATCAAAACTCCGGATTTATATGCTTGTGGAGTGGATTATGTAGGTGTATCCAATATCTTTACTTTCTTTGATTCTTTCCCGGAATATTGGAAACCCTACAAAGAAATGGTAAAACAGATCTGGTATGATCTTGATAACCCTGAAGAAGCTAAAATTGCTAAAGAGGTATCTCCTGTGTTTCAGATTGATAAGATTAAGAAACCTTTATTCGTAGTACAGGGAGCTAATGACCCAAGGGTTAACATCAATGAATCTGATCAGATTGTAAAAGCAATGCGTGCCAAAGGTTTTGAAGTTCCTTATCTTGTAAAATACGATGAAGGACACGGATTTGGAAAAGAGCCGAACAGAATAGAACTTTATAAATCGATGTTGGGATTCTTTGCTGAAAATTTTAATAAGTAAACTATAATTTTATAATGTTTGGAACGGAAGGCTTGGTCTTCCGTTTCTTTTTACCATAAAGTCATTGCGAGCAAAGCGAAGCAATCTTATTAAAACCAGAAGTAGTAGAGTTGGAAAACGCAAAGACGCTAAAAATTTTCACAACAATCTGTATATTTTTAAGGCGCAAGGATTTTATCTCCGATAAAATTGAAGACTGCCTATTTTAGTTTTTTAGCTGATTATGTTGACTAAATAGATTTGAGAAGTCCCATGATTAGAAAATAATAAGACAGATCGCTTGCTGAAAATCTCTGATTTTCTTGCGCCTTACAATTATACATTATAACGATAAAAACTTTGTGCCCTTGCGTTTTCCAACAAAAATATTATTTTACAATTTTATCATTCATCATTCATCAATTATCAGTCACCAACTTAGCCCCGATAGCAGCGGTTACCCCGGAACACGAGTGGGAGAGTCGTAGGGTAGGGTGTGGGATGGTCTGGCGTGAGGAGTATGAGCGGATAGCGGGAAAAAGCTTCTTTAAACATAAGTAATGAGTAATCCGGGAATAATTGAGAAGATAAAAACATGATGAATAAAAGAAAAATTGAATTGTAAGAAAAATATTTTAAATTTATTAAAGTAAAACCAAAAGGCTAACCGTCATATCAGTATGGAGGTTGTCGAAAAAATAACAATGCCACAGAAGGAGAAAGAAAGCATCATCTCACAAACCGTTTCGAACTACGGAGGGAAGCTGATGTCTTATATTCGTCCGAAAGTGAAAAACACGGAGGATGCGGAAGATATTCTGCAGGAAGTGTGGTATCAGTTCAGTAGCCTTACGAATCTTTCTGAGATCGTAAACGTTGGGGGCTGGCTGTACAGGGTGACGGCGAATAAGATCACAGACCGTTACCGGAAAAAGAAAACAGAAAATCTTGAAGATTTCGTATATGAAGATGAAGACGGCAGTTTTTCTATCAAGGATATCCTTTTGATGGATGAAAGTGCCGGTCCTGAAGTGAAGATGTTTCAGGATGAGATCTGGAAAAAACTGTTTGAGGCGCTTGATGAACTTCCCGAAAAACAAAGGCTGGTCTACGTAGAAAATGAACTGAACGACAAAACCCTCCAGGAGATCGCCGATGAACAGGGAGAAAACATCAAAACCATCATCAGCAGAAAAAACTATGCTGTGAAGCACTTAAGAAACAGATTGAGAAAATTATACGAAGATTTAAAAAGTTAGAAAAAGAAATTATGAATCATAAACACAAAAAGGGTTGGATTTTTTTATTGCTATGCCCGCCATTAATTTTAGCTGCCGTTACATGGATTGTCATGATGCTTTGGAACTGCCTTCTTCCGGAGATTTTAGGAGCAAAAACAATTACTTTCTGGCAGGCCATGGGAATACTGATCTTAAGCAAAATTCTTTTCGGAGGTTTCCACTTTGGCAAAGGGGTGAGAGATTTCAAGGAAAGAAAGATGAGAGAAAAAATGGCAGGCTTATCTCCTGAAGAAAGAGAGAAATTTAAAGAAGTCTGGAGAAATAAATGCTCCGGTGGATTCTTCAACAGAAATAACGAATAATCTGAAATTTTTAAAGAAGTAGTAAAGTAAAAATCAGCATTCATTCGTCTCTATAAAAAACAAGAAGTAGTAAAATTTAAAATTTTGAAAAAATGAAAAATTCAGCATTAAAAGGGGCTCTTGGAGCATTAGCTGTTGCAGGTGTAGCCTTAATCGCTAAAAAAGCAATACAAAGAAGAAGATTTATCAAAGGTATTTTTGATGAGTATGGAATCAAAGAAAAGTCACCTTTCGGACTGGCAGATAAGATCAGAGAAATGAATGAGGAAGACTATCAGGAACTGAAAGGGAAATTCAAAAAAGAATTCCGTTCAAAATGCTGCAAAAAGGATAATACCTGCGAAGCATAAGAAAAGTAAAAACTAAATTGAAATTGTTACATTCCGGCTCGGGAAGCTTCGCTTCCCGAGCCGGAATTTTTACATAAAATAGTCCCAGTAAAGGCTTTTTAACACTATATTTGTTTCTTTCTAATTAAAAGCTATTTCCGGTTATGATGAGGTTTACAAATGTTTTTATTGTCATACTTTCATTTTTTTCGATCATATTGTTTGGCCAAAAGTCACAACAAAAACAATATATTTTCTTTTTACATAATAAATTTTTGGAAGATCATTCTTTTGAGGAAAAGCATCCGAAATATGGTGTTGCAGAATATGAGACAATACTCAATAAGCTAAAGGATAAAAATACGATTGTCATTTCTGAGAAAAGAAAAGCGGACACAGATCCGTCAGCGTATGCTGAAAAAGTAAAAAAGCAGATTGACAGCCTGATGAAAAAGGGAATTCCTGCCGGAAGGATTACCGTTGTGGGAACTTCGCAGGGAGGATATATTGCACAATATGTGTCTTATTATGAAAAGAATCCGCAATTGAAGTTTGTCTTCATCGGAGCCAGTTTTAAAGATGATTCTTTGGAAAAAGATAAAAATTTCAGATTGTATGGAAGGATTCTTTCTATTACGGAGAGATCAGATGACGGACATGTGCCGATGTCGTATGAACAGCGGTTCGTCAGATCCCACCTAAAAGACTTTAAAGAAATAGAGCTTAATACGGGATTGAATCATGGCTTTCTTTTCAAAGCACTTAATGAGTGGATTGCTCCCACTAAGGATTGGATTTCCCGTAAGTAATTACGGTCGGTCTATTACTGTTCAGTTCTTATGATTGAATTTACTACGAAATGATCTGCGTAATCTGCGAGATCTGCGGGAAACACCTTTAATATGAAGTAGAGATTCCTTGCTTTGCTCGGAATGACAAAGGGGCTGTTGAACTCATTCAATTCATGTATTTGTTGAGAAGTACAGTTTTATCGGAGATAAAATCTTTGCGCCTTAAAAATATGCAGACAGCTATAAAAAACTTTGCGCCCTTGCGTTTTTCTAACCAACGGATTATAAGCTATGTTGAGATTGCTTCACATGCAGTTCGCAATGACTTTTTGATCTATACTTCCAACAAAATTTTACCGTAAACATCAAACGCAAAGAAAAATAAATCCTTATTTTTGTATTGCTCAATGAAAGATTACTATTATTTTCTCGGTATATCACAGGATGCTTCAGAAGAAGACGTCAAAAAAGCCTATCGTAAACTGTCCTTAAAATATCATCCCGATAAAAATGACAATGATGACTTTTTTGCGGACCGTTTCCGTGAGATTCAGGAGGCTTATGAAACCTTAATTGATCGCGCGCTGAGACGTACTTATGATCAGAATTTAGAAAACCATCAGCGAAGTTTCAGGTATAATATTCCGCCAGCCATCAAAACTTTTACAGCGAATAAAATTCATGCGAAAAAAGGAGAGGAGATTATCATCAACTGGCAGACGAGTAATGCCGATGTGGTGAAAGTATTGCCTTTCGGATTAGAAAAGCCGTATGGAGAGAGGATCTTTAAGATCACAGAATTTAAAGATGGAAAATTCCAGCTTCTGCTGCATGCAACCAATTCTCTTTTGCACAAAACGGTTGTTCAGGGAATCACCATCACAGAAGTTTTTGAAAATGATTCTGAAAAGTTCAAAAACTCGGTAGAAGAAATGTTTAAGCCGCAGCCCAGTACCCGAATAAACAAATCAGGTCAGCCTAAAATTATGATGCTGATCTGGGGAATTATTATTTTAGCGATAGCGATCTATCTGCTGATAAAAAGCTTCAGCTAATTGCGTTTATGCCATTTTCTTTCTTCCCGGGCATTTTTTACATCTTTTTCCTTTCTTGAATTTTTTACAGCATGATTTCTTTTCACAGAACATCTCTTCGTTATTGAATGAGTAAGGTGCCAATGGCGGAACTTTAAATGGGACAATCATATTCATGCTGCAAATATATTAATTTAGAATAAATATAATTAATAAAATTTCATAAAATTCTTACAACCTGATGAATAGCAGTTTCAAATTAATTTAAAAGAGTTTTAATGGAAGTAAATTTGAATGACAGAAGCTTTCAGTATAAGAATAAAAATAGATGTTGAACACATTATATTTTTAAAAAAATTCGTTTAATAGATTCAATAATAAGGGTGAAATTTATTGATGATATACACTAATTTAATAATACGCAAAGAACTTAATTATATAGAAATTGATAGTTTTCCTTGTGTATTATGTATAGAATAATGGTTATTATTGATGAAATTAATGCTAACCTTATCATAATTTACGAAATGCAAATTGTGATAAAAATCACAAATAGATGTGTGAATTATCACCTCTCTGGTACTCTTGTGAAATCATTCAAAAAATTGTAATTTTACCCATCTTTTTACAAACAAAATCTAATAAATAAAAATGAATACAGAACAGTTTGTGAGCCGTCACATTTCCCTTAATGAAGCCGATAAACAGGCGATGTTGGAGAAACTTGGCGTTTCTAGTATTGAAGAGTTAATTTCTCAGACCATCCCTTCTTCTATCCGTTTAGAGAAAGATCTTGAGATCTCGGAACCACTTTCTGAATACGAAATGTTGAACCACTCAAAAGAATTGGCATCTAAAAATACTGATTATACAAGTTATATCGGATTCGGATACCACAATACCCTTTTGCCTTCAGCAATCCAGAGAAATATTTTTGAAAACCCTAGCTGGTATACTGCGTATACTCCATATCAGGCAGAAATTGCACAGGGAAGACTTGAAGCTCTTCTTAATTTCCAGACTGTAGTATGCGATCTTACAGGTTTTGCATTGGCAAATGCATCTTTATTGGATGAATCTACTGCTGCTGCTGAAGCAATGCATATGTTCTTCAACAACAGATCTAAAGACCAGAAAAAAGCCGGAGCTAACAAGTTCTTCATTTCTGACCTTGTTCTTCCACAAACCATTTCTGTATTAAAAACAAAAGCTGAAGGGTTAGAAATTGAGATTGTAGTAGGAGATCATAAAACACACCAGTTTGATGGTTCTTATTATGGTGTTTTATTACAATATCCTGGTAAAAACGGAATCGTTTTAGACTATACAGAAGATATTGTAGAATATAAAAAACTTGATCTTCAGGTAGCTGTGGCTTGTGACCCGATGGCTTTGGTTAAGCTAAAGTCTCCTGCAGAAATGGGTGCTGACTGTGCCGTAGGAACTACGCAGAGATTTGGTATTCCATTAGGGTACGGAGGTCCTCACGCAGCTTTCTTCGCTTGTAGAGAAGATTATAAAAGAGATATTCCGGGAAGAATCATTGGGGTTTCTCAGGATATGTACGGAAAACGTGCATTAAGAATGGCATTACAGACCAGAGAGCAGCACATCAAAAGAGAGAAAGCTACTTCAAACATCTGTACAGCTCAGGTTCTTTTGGCTGTAATGGCAGGTATGTATGCTGTTTACCACGGACCAAAAGGATTAAACTATATCGCTGATCAGATACACTTTAAAGCAAATGCTTTGAAAAACGGTCTTAAAGCATTAGGATATCAGGTAGTAGAAGAGCCAATCTTCGATACTGTGAAAATCACTATGGCTGAAGATGAGAAAGCAAGATTGGTAAGACTAATGCTTGATCACAGATTAAACTTAAACTATTTCACAGAAGGTGTAGTAAGTATTGCGATCAACGAAAGTACAACATTAGAGAAATTAAACTATCTGATGGCTTCTTTTGCTCAGTTTAAAGACAAGCAGACTTTCAAATTAGAAATCAAAGAAGGATACAGTATTCCGGAAGAAAACTTAAGAAAAGACGAAATTCTTACAGAATCTGTATTCAACAAATACCACACGGAAACAGAATTGATGCGTTACATCAAGCGTCTTGAGAGAAAAGACTTATCATTGACCCACTCAATGATTTCTTTAGGATCTTGTACCATGAAACTGAACGCAGCCACTCAGATGTTACCGCTTTCATGGGAAAACTGGGGAGCAGTTCACCCATTCGTACCTGTAAACCAGGCTGAAGGATACCAGGAAATGATCCGTGAGTTAGAGAAAGACTTGGCAGAAATTACAGGTTTTGCAGGAACTTCTCTTCAGCCAAACTCCGGAGCTCAAGGAGAATATGCAGGATTAATGGTGATCAGACAATATCATATCTCAAGAGGTGATCACCACAGAAATGTAGTGTTGATTCCTCAGTCTGCACACGGAACAAACCCGGCTTCTGCTGCTATGGCAGGAATGAAAATCGTAGTGGTGAAAAACCTTGAAAACGGTGAAATCGACTTCGATGATCTTAAAGCTAAAACAGAACTTCATTCAGCCAACTTATCAGCTGTAATGATCACTTATCCTTCTACTTACGGATTCTTTGATGCCAACATTAAAGAAATTACCAACCTTATCCACGAGCACGGAGGACAAGTATATATGGATGGTGCGAATATGAACGCTCAGGTAGGATTTACAAGTCCTGGAAACATCGGAGCAGACGTTTGCCACCTTAACCTTCACAAAACTTTCGCAATTCCTCACGGAGGCGGAGGTCCTGGGGTAGGTCCAATCTGTGTTGCTAAACACTTAGTACCTTTCCTTCCGTCTAACGCGAACATCAGAATTGGTTCTAAAGAAGCAATTGAAGGTATTTCTGCTGCACCTTACGGTTCAGGATTAATCCTTAATATTTCTTACGCTTACATCAAGATGTTAGGAACAGAAGGTCTTAAAAAGGCTACAGGCCATGCTATTCTTAACGCTAACTATCTGAAAGAAGTATTAGCAGAGCATTTCCCGATTTTATATTCAAACGAAAACGGAAGAGTAGCTCACGAATGTATCGTAGACTTCCGTCAGTTCAAGTCTTTAGGAATTGAAGTGGCTGATGTGGCGAAGAGATTGATGGATTATGGTTTCCATGCTCCTACCGTTTCTTTCCCGGTTGCAGGTACTTTGATGATTGAGCCTACAGAATCTGAAAGCAAGGCTGAAATTGATCGTTTTGCTGAAGCGTTGATCTCTATCAAAAAAGAAATCGATGAAATTGCCAACGGTGAAGCAGATGCTACCAACAACGTATTGAAAAATGCTCCTCATACAGAACAGCTGGTAATCTCTGATTCATGGGATAAACCATACAGCAGAGAAAAGGCAGCTTATCCGTTAGAGTGGGTAAGAGACCACAAATTCTTCGCTTCTGTATCAAGAGTAGATGAAGCTTACGGAGACAGAAACCTGGTATGTACTTGTGAGCCGATTGAAGCTTATATGTAATCTCAGTTTTTTAACGATAAAAAATCCCTTTCATTAATGAGAGGGATTTTTGTTTTTATTGAGTATTTTCTGTGCAGTAATCGTCATTGCGGGCGTAGCGAAGCAATCTCTTTAACGCAAATGTCGCGAGGATTTTTCGAGAACTAATTGTTTCAATGTTCGCAGAGGCGTTCCACTCAGCAAAGGTTAAACGATGTGTTTTTCCGACAAATTACGAGCCTTGTACGACCATTGTCATTGCGAGCGTAGGGAAGCAATCTAAACTTTACTAATTAATTCCATTTTGCAGCAAAAGCAACAATTGCAAAATAAATAGCAAGCATCATAATATTTGTAAAAAGATTGACTAAGAAGAATGGTAATAATAATTTCCAGCCCTTCTGTTTTGTTTTCAATGAAAGCCAGTAAAATGGAAATTCAATAACCAGAGTTGCTCCAAAACTGTACAAGAAACCAATAAAAAATCCTCCCAGTTCATATTCGCCTACCCTTGATTTCATACCCCAAAAGTCTGGATATCCGTTTACCAAAGAAAAATGAGGTGCAATGAAATAGTAACCTACAAACATAGAAACATAGTTGGCTGCAATGATCAGCCACTTTCTGTTTTGGAGATTGAATTTTTCTACAAGAAGTTTACTTTCAAAGGTTCCGATGATGAAGTTGATCCAGATCAGATGTAAAAAGCTAAACCAAATCATGGGAGAACCTGCATTAGCTAAAAGAAAATTGGGAATCAGTAAGATGATTAGCAGTAGATAGTTTTGGTTATTGGTTTGGATCATATAATAAAAAGGATGAAATTTAAATGTAGAATATTTATTGTGAAATGTTCGCGTTCTGTGATAAAAGTAAACAATTCTATTGAAATATTGGAGAAAACAGTCTGGATGATCGGGATTGAGTATTACAAATGATGGAGTCTTTATTCGAATAGTTTGTACTTCTCTCTATAGTCTCCTTTTGGCTTAAAATGCCCCGTTTTTTGATCGTAAAGAAAAATATATTCTACAGGAATTTTTTTGTATGGGTTATCAACAGAATAACTGACTTTCCTGCCATTGATTGTTGTGTTGTCATACCAGAATCCATCCGGTGTACGCCTCTGGATCAATACAAGTTTTCCTGTGAAAGCAATATCATTAAATCCGTCATTATTGTAGTCTTTAATTTTTAATTGCAGCTCATACGGTTCATAAATTTTGTTGTCTTCATGAGCATCATATGTTCTGACGTTACCCCCATAGACATCTTCTAAAGAGTCTGCTGTTATTTTGTAAATTTCATGACCTCCGTTTCCATGTGCTGTGACCGAGGTTGCCAGTAAGTACGGATTTTGTTTTGGGAAAATAGAAACAAATTGAGACCGTTCTGCTGATAAAATTTTAACAAGCTTCCCTTCTTGTGTTAATAAGAGTTGATTTTTCCAGGGATATCCAGAATTTGGTCCTGTTTTCCAGTCGTATTCAACAAAGTAATACTCCTGATCTGAACCATTGATTTTTACCTTTTTGAATACCGTTATTTTTTCACCTTTTTGCTGAACAGGACTTTCATGGACATGGAGATCAAAAGCTTGCTGAAGATTTTCGATAAATTTTGAAGAGTCTTTAATTAAAGGGTAATCCGCAAGATATTCAAGCGGGATAGACATTGTAAGGTTGGGATTCTCTTTGTCTGTCTGTTGAACATTTTCTTTTTTGTGAGTACAATTCAAAATGAGCAAAGATAAAAGTGCTGACAGGAATGTTTTTTTCATTAGGGTTATTAGTTACGAAAGAGAAATTTTTTGAAATTTATTATATTTTAATGAAATGCCAGTCATTTAATTAAAATTTTTAAACAAAATCACCTCCCAAAAACTGAGAGGTGCTTAGTATTTAAATTCCGGTTTGTTATCTTCGTTTAAAACTATACGCCAGCAAAATAGCAAAGCCCATAGTAACGCAGGTTATAATTGAAATGGTTTCAATGGAAATTCCACTTTTCATCTGTGTGTTTTCTTTTTCACATGAAAAAAAGAATAATAATGTCATGAACAGACATACCGATAGTAATTTTTTATCCATAAATGTATTTGTTTGGTTACGAAATATTTACAGCAAAAAGTATACCGGATTTGTAGACTAAGGAATGGGTTTATTGACTTGTCCTTTTAGTTAATACCTGAGATTAATGAGTAACAAAGGTTTTCCTATTAATAGCCCTTCGACGGACTCAGGGTGACAACCGAATACCAACCGGAATTTTTAAGCGTTGTCAGGCTGAGCCTGTCGAAGCCGGTATTACTAAAGTGATAGGTTTTTACTGCTTAATTTTCGGTTAAATTTTTGGAAACGTTATCTATTACCAAAATATAATGACAATAATGAAAAATAGTACCAGCAATGAAAAGGAGAGAAGCTATTATTATCTCAGTAGTCAGGTGATGTAGGATAAAATGCAGGATCAGGAAAAGTACAGCGGAATAGATCAGGGAAAATAGTATGGAATAAAATGCTTTTGTTTTGTAGGTAAGAATTCTTGTATTTTCGTTGTAGTAGAAGTATTCTTTACCAGGTGAGAAAACTAATGGGGATTTGTTGGCAAAATCAAGTTTAAACATTTTGTTTTCACCTATGATGGTGCCGTCAGCAAGAACAATATCAGTTAAACCCCTTTCTGTGATTGAATGACATACTGCATCAGTGACATTTTTAAACGTTTTGCTATCTTTTATTTCTCTCTCAAAAGTATAAGTAAACGGGAACATATAATTTTAGTCTTTATTATTTGTTTTTCCTTCATCCCAATAATAAGTGTCCGGGTAGATTCTCGCTCCAAAAACAGCAGTCCCCACCCGTACAATCGTGGCGCCTTCTTCAATGGCCGTTTCCAGATCGCTGCTCATTCCCATGGAAAGCTCTTTCATTTCTACGTTGGGGATATTTTCTGTGATGATATCTTGTTGAAGTTTTTTCAGGATTTTAAAACATGCTCTTACTTTATCGGTCTCGGCACTGAACAGACCGATGGTCATCAATCCCTTTATCTTTAAAGTAGAGTAGTGAGAGACCTTTCGGGTAAGTTCAATCGCCTGATCAGGATTAACGCCAAATTTGCTTTCTTCATTGGATGTATTCACCTGAATTAAAACATCCATTGTTCTGTTTTCAGCCAAAAGTCTTTGATGAAGTTTTTCAGCAAGTTCCAGACGATCCAGAGACTGAATGCAGGTAACATCATATTTCAGGATATCTTTGATTTTATTGGTCTGAAGATAGCCTATAAAATGATTTTCATGAGGAATGTCTTTCAGGTCTTCATATTTCTCCTTCAATTCCTGTACTTTGTTTTCTGCAATTAATTCCTGTCCGTTTTCCAAAGCAATTTTGATACGGCCTGCAGAAACAGTTTTAGTAGCGAGTAATAACCTGACATCATCAATATTCCTTCCGGATTGCTCACAGGCCTTTCTTATTCTTTCATTGATCAAAGTGAGGTTGTGGAGAATATCTTCTTTCATGATGGGATAATTTCTTTAGCCTCCAGTTTTTTTATTAGAGCAGCTTTGACGGCGGTTAAAGCATGGTCTTTAGCTTCAGCAAAAGAAACAGAGTATTTTCTTTCAATCGTTCTCAAATCTTCCGGAAACTGTGCTAATAATTGATTGTAGTACGAATCCAGAATTTCAGCGGAAGGCATTTCATAATTAATTTTTAGCTGGAAACGTCTTAAAAGGGCAGTATCAATAATCTCAGGATGATTGGTGGCACAGATTAAAAGCGCATTTTCAGGATAATAATCAATCAGCTGAATCAGGGTATTAACTAATCTTCTCATTTCGCCTACATCTTTATCATCGCTGCCTCTTGCTTTTCCGATCTGATCCAGTTCGTCAAGAAAAAGTACCGACCTTTCTCTGGCAGCTTTGTCAAAAATCATTTTGATGTTCTGGGACGTTTCCCCGATTCTCGAAGACACAATATTGCTAAGGTTTAAAATAATAATATTTTTTCCCAGAGCATTGGCAACGGCCTTGGCTGTCATTGTTTTTCCACATCCGGAACTTCCTTCAAGTAAAATCTTATGGTTAACCGGAAGGCCGTATTCCTGCAATTCTTTAGCGTAAGTATGCTCTTTGATAAGCTGTACAAGCTGTTCTCTGTTGCCGGCATTGAGGAATACTTCGTTAAGATTTACCTGTTCTTTGTCTTGAATAATAAGGTTGTACAGATTCATAATGACAATTAAAAATATTGAGTAAACAAAGATAAAGCTTTATTGGATGTCAAAAAGAATCCTGAAAAATAATAAACAGCTGGTCCAGCGTAAAATGGATTGTAAATGATAATTGAACTGATGTTGGTGTTAGCAACAATTTGTGAAAATCTGTGAGATTTGTGGGAAAAAGACTCAATAAAAAATAAAGCCAGACTTGCGACCGGCTTTATTCATTGGATATTAAAATTTGTTATGAAACTAAGATCTTTCTGCTTATGTTTTTGGACCCTTTTACCCGATGGGTAAAAGAGCGATCTGATCTCTCAGACTAAAAACATAAAACAATATAATTAGTATAGATTTTCTATAGGCTTGTTTTGTTTTAAGATTAGTTTCTTTCTCTTCTTACGGTCATGAAATATGAAGTAATTACGACTAAACCTGTTGCGATACCGATATAAGTTATCATTTTGTATTATTTTTAATTATTTGACTTTTTTTTATCAATCTTTCAATTGCAATATTACTACTTTCAAATCATGTGCCAAAGTAAAATACTATGATGTTTATCAGTGTATTAGCGTGTTTCAGGTTCATGTATTGGTGAATTTTTGTTTACAATAAATTAATGTATTATTTGGAATTTATTAATACTTTTATTGTTCTATCTGTAAAATTATGTGAATGTGTTAATCGTTTATTGACTTCTATATTGGACTTGATAAAACAAATAATAAATAATGCTTAGCATAATATTGTTTTAAAGCGTATTTTTTGAACGTTAATTTTTCACTTCATACAGATCTTTATGTTAATAAAATTTATTTTTAACACTGATTTCTATGTTGGAATTTTTGTCAGCTGTCATATTTCATGTCAGAGAGAAATAGGAGTTTGTGTCACAACTGAAAATAAGACTGTCTGCTGACCGGTGGCTTGGATGCCTTGTTTTTGAATTACCCGGAGGCTTTTACTACTTTTGTATAAAGAATGAATTTATGGGACGCAGTTATATTTTTCTTGCCTTAGCAATCATATTTGAAATTATTGCTACTACTTTTCTAAAAAAATCTGAGGAATTTTCCAAACTATGGCCATCTGTAGTAACAGTTGCCGGATATGCCTGCGCTTTTTATTTTTTAAGCCTTACCCTTCGTCAGATTCCTGTAGGAATTACCTACGCTATCTGGTCCGGCGTAGGGATTGTATTTATAACGATGATCGGAGTGATAGCCTTCAAACAGATCCCGGATCTGCCGGCTATCATTGGTATTGCCCTGATTGTAACCGGAGTGATTATTATCAATGTATTCTCAAAAATGGGAACCCATTAAACAATAATATCCTGCTGCATTTGCTGCTGCTTCCAGTGTTCAGACCTTTTTTTGTATAAAAAGAACTTACCCAGTTTATATTTGAACTTTAAAAAACCTCTGAACTCAATGCCGTCAAATAAAGTAAAAGGAATAGAAGGATTTTCTGCCAGAGACTGTTTTATACCCTTACTGAAGACAGTAGGACCAGTAGTAGCGTGTACATCATTCGGATACCGGTGATTATTGATATTATCAAGCATCAGTTCTAATGTTTTCTTAAGAAAAGGATGGTTTTTATTAAAAATAAGTCCCCATTGCACATATAAATTGGCATGTCTTTCCGCACTGATCACCGCTTCGTCACTTTCTTTGATAAGTTCCCGGAACGGCTTTACGATACTGCTGTCAATATCCAGATAAATGCCTCCTTTTTTATATAAAATAGCGTACCTGAAAAAGTCAGCTTTTGCAGCACCAATTGTCAGTTTATGGTACGTTTCGATATAGCTGGGAGGAAATTCTTCTGTGAGAAATTTTTCAATATCATTGTCATCATAAAAGAAGTAGCTGTATTCCGGATTCTTTCTTTTCATATTCCAGATGTGATATCGTGTAATAAAAGGGAGTTTTTTGGTTTTAAAAGTCTGAAATATTTGTTTGGGTACTGCCATGTCCTGTTTTTAATAAATTCTTATACAAATTCTTAAATCCTTTTTCGTCAGTAATGTGCATGCAGTAATAAGAGTTTTCATAAGGAGAAGGGAATCCCTGAAATTTGAAACAGCTTATGCCGGCTTTGTTTTTTGATTGTATTTTGAAGAAATGGTTAAAAGCCGGAAGAAGAAAATTTTAATTTTTTTTTAATCTTCCAGCTTGTGAATTTTAAAAATAAGTTCAGATATTGTACAATCAGTTTTATTTTTTTAAGGGTTGAATGATAGATTGGAAAAAATTGAAGGTGAAAATCCTGTCGTAGAATATATCCAGGCTGTTTTCAATAATTGCATCCGTGTAGCAGGCTGTATCAGGAACAAATGTTTCCTCTACAAAAACAAACCAGAGTTCTGAAAGTCTATGTCTTCTTCTAAACTCTTCAGACGCATTGCTGTCGGGAACGGCAGAATGTTTAAGATCACAAAACAGGATTCCTTTTTTCTCCCCTTCATGGACTACAATATTAATGGAATGATGCAGGTAACTAACAATTTTCATTTTTGCATCGAAACATTCTACAAAATGGTGAAGGTCAATAAGCTGTATTACTTTTTCTTCCTGCTGAGATTCGGTCATAAAAAAACATTCTATTGATATTTCCTGAGTGAGTTCTTGAAAAGCTGTTAATTCCATATGTGTTCATTTATCAGCACAAAGGAATAGAGAAAAGAAGGATACAAATTTGTTTTTATACAAAATGGCTGGTATTTTATACGAAATCCTGAAGCATGATCATTGGTATAATAAAATACCGGTTTTGTATAATAAAATTGATATAATTTCCGTTATTGTCTATTTTTGTTAATGATAAAATGAGTCTGTCGTATGAAATATAGTCCCTGGAAATTTGAAGAAACCTTTGTGATGGATTTTCTGGTGGAAGCGAAGTATGGATTCCGAAGGCATCTCCTGTTCCTGATCTTCTTTTTCTTTTTACTGTACAGCGCAAGATTCTGGCATTGGTATTCCGGAATATATCAGTACTATGTTTTATTCTTTGTGTATGTGATTCTGATCGCAATGGTCTACATTAATATATATGTATTGGTTCCTCGGTTTTTCTTTAAAACAAAATATGTCACTTATCTTGTTCTGCTCGTCCTTATGGGTGTGATGGGACTTAATTTCATCGGGTACAGTTTCAGACATCTTTTTCAGGATTTCAGAACACAATACATTCCGAAAGATAATGAAAGAGGAGGCATTTATGAGGGCGTTCTGATGTGTATTCCGATCATCCTGACGACGACAACCATCAAACTTCTGCAGAAATGGATCAGTGATAATAAAAGAATCAATGAACTGAGCAATCTTACCCTGAATATGGAGCTGAATGAATTGAGAAACCAGATCAATCCGCATTTTCTGTTCAACATGCTGAATAATGTAAAAGCATTGATCAGAACAGATCCGGCCAAAGCATCTGTAGTCATTGTAAAACTTTCCGAGTTTCTCAGATATCAGCTGTATGAAAACAGCGAAGAAAAAACGTTGCTGACTTCAGAGATTGATTTCCTGTCTAACTTTTTAAATCTTGAAAAAATAAGACGGGACAATTTTTCTTTTGACATTCAGGTCAATATTGATCAAAGAGTAATAAGCAGTACCTTTATTCCTCCGAATCTGTTTACCACTTTTGTAGAAAATGCTGTGAAACATAGTGTAGATCTCAGTGGAAGAGAATCCTATGTGAAAATAGAAATCAATATCAATAACAGGCAGCTTTATTTTAAATGTGTAAATTCAATAAGTACCGGTTATCTTCCTTCGGACAAAAAGAGCAGTGGACTTGGGCTCGCCAATATCACAAGAAGACTGGAACTTCTTTATAGTGATACTTTTGATCTGAAGACAGATCCCGGAAAGAAAGAATATATAGTAAATTTAAAAATTCCCGTGTGATGAATTGTATTATTATTGATGATGAACCTCTGGCAAGATCCGAAATGAGATCGCTGATCACTGAAATTTCCGGTATTGATATCCTTGGGGAATTTTCCAATGCGCCGTCTGCCCTCGAATTTCTTAAAGATAATGAGGTAGATCTTATTTTCCTCGATATAGAAATGCCCATGGTAACAGGTCTTGAATTTGTAGAAATGCTTCCGAAAAAATCACTGATTATTTTTACTACCGCCTATTCTCAATATGCATTGAAAAGCTATGAACTGGAAGCCGTAGACTATCTTTTGAAGCCTGTTGATCCGCAAAGACTGGAAAAAGCAATTGATAAAGCGGTACTTTATACAGAGCTTTTATCTAAAGATACCGTTAAAAATACCGTGGAATCCAATACGGCAGACTTTTTATTCATCAAAGCAGAACGAAGATTCTATAAAATCAGTTTTTCAGATATTAAATTTATTGAAGGGCTCAAAGATTATGTAGTTATTCATACAAAGCAGCAAAAGCTGATCACAGCAATGAATTTAAAAACCATTCATCAGAAGATTTCCGGGGAAACCTTTATCAGAGTAAGCAAATCCTACGTGGTGAATATGAATTTTATAGATTCATTCGACAATCATAATATATACATTGAAGACTCCGAAATTCCTCTTGGAGAAGTATACCGCTCCGAGTTTTTTACAAGATTTGCAGGAGGTCTTCTCAATTCAGACTGATATATAAGTAATGAGTAATGAGCAATAATAAATATCGGTCATATGATTAGAAAATTTGTGTAATCAGTGGGGAAAAATAGAATATTATGATTCAATAGCAACGGGCTTTAGTCCATTAGATAAATAAAAACAATCAACGGCTTCAACCAAAACATAAGAATAGCGGTTTATTCAATAAAGCTTCTGATCCTTTTCACAATAAAAACTTCTCCTTTTTCCTACGCCGGTTTGTTTCTTAACCAATTTTTGTCCACAAACCGGACATACCGATTTTGTATGAACCAGCCAATGCTTTTTCAAAACAAATTCTCTTTTCAATTTCAAAAAATCAAAACTGTAATTCCTGGCTTCAGCAATGAGCTCTTTTCTTTTTTTAGCAGGAAGATTACCCAGTAAACTTTCAGGCTGCACACCAATTCTGAAAAGAACCTCATTCTTAATAATATTGCCTACACCTGAAAAAATATCCTGATTCATCAATGCATCACAAACCATCATTTTTGGATTGGATTTTAATTTTTCTTCGGCTTTTTTGGGGTTCCATTGGTCGCTCATTACATCAGCTTCCCAATCAATTGTTGAAAGATATTCAATAGGTACGGATTTTACGGAACAGGTGTAAAAATAAATGTTTCCGGTAGAGAAAAACAAGGCCAAACGCAAACTTTTATCCGGTTTGGTCTGCTCATCAACACTGTAAGAACCGAACATTAATAAGTGAATTCTGATAGCTGCCTTTTCAAAAACTAGGTAAGTCTGTTTTCCAAAAGTACGGATTTCGAGAAGAGTCTGGCCAATGAAAGAATCTTTCTCAAATTGGGCATTCCCTGAAACTTCTGTCACTTGCTGCCCTGCAAATGGTTGCAAGGTTTCTTTCATTAATATAATGGATGGACCTTCAGGCATACGTTTGTTTTGAGATAAAGATTCAAATAATATTCCATAGCTGCATACAACCTGATTTTTATCCCAAAACAAACCTGTTTAAAATATTTTTAGGCCAGTTTTTGTCCTACAAAACGAATGACGGAACCTGTCCCGTTATGGAATAGTCCCTCATTGAGCTCTATTTCTGTTTCAGCTAATTCAATAATATCATAATCCGGAAAATCGGCTTTGATTTCTTCAATAGAGAATAAAGACTCAAGATCTTTTGGACCACCTACTTTTTCGTTTTTTGCAATATATTCAAGATGATTTTTGCTGAAAGCTTCGAAAATAATAAAACCACCTTTACGGAGATATTGATTTAACATCTGATGAATAGAAGATTTGATCGCACCCGGAAAATGAGCGTAGATAAGCGCAATGGCATCAAACTGCTCTTTCTGATAATCCAAAGTGGAAAGTTCTCCCACCTGATAATCAATAATAACCTGCTGTTGCCCGGCCAATTGTAACGCTTTATCTCTTCCGTTTGCACTGATATCGAAAGCAGAAACCAGCCATCCTTGTGTGGCTGCAAAAACAGCATTTCTTCCTTCTCCTTCTGCGGGGAAAAGTATTTTACCTGGAGTTAATTGTGATAATTGTTCTCTTAGATAATTGTTGGGTTCTGTTCCATACGCAAATTCTTCGCTGCTGTACCTTTCGTCCCATCTGTTGAGCCATGTGTTGTCTGTCATAGTTATAATTTAAAATTTGAAAGAAGAATTATAGGGATTCTTCAACTGTATTGGTTGTATCAAATGTAAAATATTTATTCAAGCTTTCCGATTCCTAAAAAACGTTTACTATCATAGATTTTTTGAATGGAAGATCTCACTAATAAAAATATAAATACTATTCCGTACAATTAAAATTTGGAGTAATTTTGAAAAATGATGAATTTAAACCAGATTTTCACCAATCAACGTACAGGAAACAATCCACAGACCAAAGCTTCACGAACTGATTTTCAAAGGGATTTCGACAGAATTATCTTCTCTTCTGCCTTTAGAAGACTGCAGAATAAAACGCAGGTTTTTCCTCTTCCGGGAAGTGTTTTTGTGCATAACAGACTTACGCATTCTCTGGAAGTATCATCCGTAGGAAGAAGTTTAGGAAGTATTATCGGTGAATTTATTGCTGAAGATTTTAAAAATGAACTCACTGAAGACTCAAAGAATTTTTATCTCTATAATTTAGGAAATGTAATTGCCGCAGCATGTTTATGCCATGATGTGGGAAATCCTGCATTCGGACATTCCGGGGAAGATGCCATTGCAAGCTATTTTGAACGAAATGAAAAGGATCTGAAATCAAAATTCAATGAAAAGGAGTGGGCAGATCTGGTTAATTTTGAAGGAAATGCAAACGCCATCAGAGTATTGGCACAGCAGCAACAAGGAAAAGATGCAGGAGGTATCCAGCTGACATTTTCTACACTGGCAAGTATTGCAAAATATCCATGTGAGGCTGTTGCAAAGAAAAAAGGAGTCATTCACAGAAAGAAATTCGGTTTTTTCCAGAATGAGAAAGATATATTCCTGGAAATTGCTAAAGAAACACAGCTTATTTCTGAAAGTGAGGAACCTCATATTTTCAAAAGACATCCTTTTGTGTGGCTGGTAGAAGCGGCTGACGATATCTGTTACAACATCATTGATATGGAAGATGCCCACAGATTGGGAATTGTTTCCACAGCAGACTGCAAAAACCTGTTTTTCGAGCTGGTAAAATCGGAGACGGATGATGTTCAGAGAATTGAAACAAAGTTACGTTCTATATCCAATGAAAATGAACAGATTTCTTATTTAAGAGCAAAAGTAATCAATGCATTAATCAACAAATCGATTGAGATGTATAAGCATAACTTTGAAACGATTCTTGAAGGAAATCTTAGTAATGGATTACTTGATATTTATAAAAAAGAAAATAAAGCACTGCAGGATATCGAAAGTTTCTCGGTAGAAAAAATTTACAATCATAAAGCTGTTGTTGAAATTGAAAATGCCGGTTACAATGTAATGTATGAATTGCTGGATCACTTTATTCCTTCCATTCTGAAGTCTAAAGATAACAGAAAATCATATGATGAAAAAGCTTTGAAATTAATTCCAAAGCAATTCATTTACAATGACGGCACCGATTATCAGAAAGTTCTTGGGGTTATTGATTTCGTTTCCGGAATGACAGATAATTACGCTACCGATTTATATAGAAAAATTAAAGGAATAGACATCGGAATGACCGTATAAATTCTATTTACTGTAATAATTCAGAAGCCTCTTCAATTAGTGATCTCATTAAAGCAGAGGCTTTTTTATGCTTTAAAAGCGGCGCAATCTGACCGGACCAGAAGAAAACCAGATCATTTTTTTGCTGTTCCAAAGCCGCTTTTCTCAATGCTCCCATAAAATGCGTCTGCAATGGGAACGGTAATGTTTTTTCTGTTGCAGCCAATACATCTCTTGTGATTTTTGTAGTAATCCCACGTCCTAATCTTCCGGTATAAGCTCTGGTTAAAGTAGTGGATTTCGCAGCTTCGGAAAATAAAAACTCTCTGTGTATCGGTAACGCTCCGGATTCTTCAGTAGCCAGAAATGCCGTTCCGATCTGTACAGCATCAGCTCCCAGCTTAAAAGCACCCGCAATTCCACGGCCGTTGGCAATACCTCCTGCAGCCACCACAGGAATTTTTACCTTATCTTTAATCAATTGAATCAAAGCAAAAGTGCCCGTTACAGAAAACTCAGCACTATCCAGAAATGAAGGTCTGTGACCACCGCTTTCAAAACCGGAAGCCACAATAACATCCACGCCTGTTTTTTCCAAAGCAATCGCTTCATCAAGTGTTGTTGCATTTCCCAAAACAACGGTTCCCTGACGATGAAGATCTTCGATGAGGTTTTCACCAAGCAGTCCAAACATAAAGCTGAAAACTTTAGGCTTTATATCCAAAACTACCTCCAGCTGATTTTGAAATCTTGATTCAAAAGAGAGTGGTGGTAAAGGAATATCCGTCTGCAGAAGATCAAAATAAGGTTGGAAAGTCTCAACAGCCTTTTGGTATTGTTCTTTTGTGTGTTTTTCGTCAATAATATCGTGATCGCTTACCCAGAGATTGAGATTATAAGGTTTGTCCGTTTTGGATTGTATGGCTCTGTGAACGTCATAGATTTCCTGCGGTGACAAAGTATAAACTCCGAAACCTCCCAATCCGCCGAGATTACTCACTGTTGTTGTCAGTTCAACGGTGGAAAGGCCTCCGCCGAAAGGTCCCTGCAGAATAGGATATTCTATTCCCAGTAATTCCGTAATTCTATTTTTATTCCACATGATTGTATTGGTTTTCATTAAAAATCTGAATTAAGGCTGTACATTGGTCAAAGTCTTGTTAACGATCATCCATTGCTCGTCTATATAATTGAAAGTTATGAAATTATAGTAATTAAAATCATACATCCTTACATTTAATTTTGCAACAGCAATTGAATTCATAATGTCGATTGAAATAATTTTCGCTTTAAAACCTTTTCCTGATTTCTGCGGACTTATACGATTTCCAACGCCTTCAATATATTGCTCTGCAGTTTTGAAATAGGGAACTCCGTTAACGTCTCCGAAAAGCAAAGCATCTTTATAAAAAGCTTTGGCAAGAATATCGGTATTTCCTTCATAAATCCCTTTGAAATAATAATTCTCTATGACATTTCTTATTTCAGTTTCTGAGGTCTGATTGGTTTTCATATCCTTTAGATTTTGTGCAAGGTTACTCAGCGGAAAGCTGAGCAGCCATGCTATAATTAATGATAGTTTCATGATAAATGATGCCCGGCACCCATTCCGCCATCAACATTGATGATGGCCCCGGAAATTAATGTGTTCTTTGCAATCGCATGAATCATCTGAGCAACTTCTTCCGGCTCTCCGATACGATTAATGAGGTGAATTCCTGTATTATTGTCAAGGTCTGCACCATGCATTGGAGTTCTGATCAATCCGGGAGCCACCGTATTGACTCTGATATTATCTTTCCCAAACTCTGCCGCCAGCTGCAAAGTCAGTGCATGAATAGCTCCTTTACTTGAAATAGGTGCTGTGGAAGGAGACTCTGCAATGGCATGATATACCAATGGTGTTCCTACATTAATTACCACACCGTCTTTTTGTCTGATCATCTGAGGAATAACAGCCTGTGTAGTGAAGAATGTTCCTTTTAAATTCGTTGTTAAAAAACGGTCCAGATAATCTTCGGTAACTTCAAGGAAAGGCTTGTTCTCGTAAATTCCGGCATTATTGACGAGAACGTCGATTGATCCGAATCTTTGAACTGCTGTTTTTACCAATGCTTCCCCTGTTGATTTGTCAGAAACACTTCCGGCAACCATTGCCAGATTTTCCCCTGCTCCCAATTCATGATAAACTTCCTCTAATTTGGATGCCGTTTGTGAGTTGATGATGACATTATCACCTCTGTCCAGGAAATAACGGGCCGTTTCCAATCCTATTCCTGAAGAAGCTCCTGTTATAATTACGGTTTGTTTTTTCATTGCTGAATTATTTTTTTCCTGTTGAAAACCCCTGTTCTTTTAATACTGAAACCTGTTCTCCGGCATATCCCCAGTTATCATCCTCAATCTCGTTAATGACAATATGGGTTAAGTGAGGATCCTTATTCAAAACTGAGGTGACAGCTTCACTTATTTTTCTGATTAATTGCTGTTTTGTTTCGCGGTTAAGATCTTCGCGAAGTACATCTACTTTGATGAATGGCATGATGGTCAATTTTAAGGTTATAGAATTAATAAGCTTCCGCTACAAGATGGATGTTTAAGTCAAAATTGTTGTAGATCAGCGTATCACCAAGGTTGGTGAAGAAATTGGAAGATCTGAATCTGATGTTGAATTTCGTTCTGTCTACTATGATCTTGGTTTTTAGAACGGCCATATTATCTGTTTTTACAATCTGCAGGCTTGTGTCTATAGGATGTGTAATTCCTTTTATGGTAAGATCTCCTTTTGCATAATAAAGATTTTCATCACCCGGTTCAGCATGCGTGATTTCGAAATGAGCTTCAGGAAAATGCTCAGAATTAAAGAAATCATCAGAAGCCAGATGATTGGCAAACTGTGCATTGGTTTCAGCATCTTCAATGTCCAGGATTTTGATGGAACGGGTATCTATGACAAACTTTCCTGACATAGAACTTCCTTCTCCAAATGTGAAGTTTCCATCTTTTATACCGATAGTTCCATTGTGAGCGCCGGTTACTTTTCTTCCGATCCAGTCGATAGTACTGTTTTCTGTATTGACTTTAAAATTTTTTGTGTCCATTTTTATTGGGTTTAAATATTGACACAAAGTTCAGCCGACTGAAGGAAAAAATTACGTGATGTACCTCACAAAATAGAGGAAGAGATTAATTGTTTTAAAGAGGTTGATTACTGGTGCAGCCTGCTCAAAGTTTCTCTGGTTACTCCCAGATAAGAAGCAATCAGATGTTTCGGAACCAGATTGTACAATTGAGGATACATGGATAGAAGTTCTTCATACCGGAATCTGGCATCATTATTCATAAAAGATAACAAACGTTTCTGGGCGGCTACATACCCTTTATTGGTTCTCCATCTGAAAAAATGTTCAACTTCATGAATTTCATTACAGATCTTTTCCCTGTCCTCGTTGGAAATAGAAAGGATGCTGGCATTGGTGATACAGTCTACATTGATGGTTGCTCTTGTTTTATTGTAAAGTGCATCAAAATCTGTCACCCACCACGTAGGCATGGCAAACTGAAGGATAAACATTTTCATGCTGTCATTAAGATAAAATGCTTTCAGACAGCCTTCCAGAACAAAATATTCATGATTCACAAAATCGCCTTCCGAAATAAGACTTTGCCCTTTTTTTAAAGAGATCAGGTTAAAATGTCCGAAAACATAATCCAATTGTTCTTCAGTAATTGAAGTGAATTTAGAGATGTGATCTTTTAATATTTCTTTTGAATTGACCATGATGTAATGAATATTCAAAAGTAAGTCTTTTTCAGAATAGTTTTGGTTTTTAAAAAAATATGATATCATAAAGTCTGATTTCCCGGGGATTATATTCCGGATCTTACATTTATTTTTCTTATATTTAAGCAGCTACTTACAAAAAATGTTTTTAACAAAAACAGGTGGTGTAACGACATATTAATAAAAATTAAAACTATGAGTATATATTTTGCACCCGTTATTTTCTTCGGGCTTATCATTTTATTCGCTTCGTTTTTTGTCGTTAAGCAGGAAACAGCAGCAATTATAGAGCGTTTCGGGAAATTCCGTGCGGTAAAGCATTCAGGTCTTCACCTTAAGCTGCCCATCATAGATCAGATTGCCAAAAGACTTAATCTGAGAATTCAGCAGTTGGATGTACTGATTGATACAAAAACATTAGACAATGTTTTTATTAAAATGAAAATTTCTGTTCAGTATCAGGTCATCAGAAGTCAGGTGGGAGATGCCTACTATCGTTTGGAAAATCCTGAAAATCAAATTACTTCTTTTGTTTTTGATGTGGTAAGAGCAGAAGTTCCCAAGTTGAAGCTTGATGATGTTTTTGTAAGAAAAGATGATGTGGCCATTGCAGTGAAAAGCGAGCTTCAGGATGCCATGAACAGTTATGGTTATGATATTATCAAAGCTTTGGTAACAGATATTGATCCGGATGAGCAGGTAAAACATGCCATGAACAGGATCAATGCAGCAGAAAGAGAAAAAACGGCTGCTGAATACGAATCTGAAGCACAAAGAATCAGAATTGTTGCGGTGGCAAAAGCAGAAGCAGAATCCAAGAAATTACAAGGGCAGGGAATTGCCGACCAGAGAAGAGAAATTGCAAAAGGACTGGAAGAATCTGTAAGAATGCTGAATAATGTGGATATCAATTCTCATGAGGCTTCAGCGCTGATTGTAGTAACACAACATTATGATACTTTACATTCTGTGGGCGCCAGCAACAGAAGTAACCTTGTACTCCTTCCCAATTCACCCACTGCAGCCAGCGGAATGCTGAATGATCTTGTAGTGGCGATGACAACAGCCAACACAGTGGGAGAGGCTACGAAAGGAAAATATCCTGATCCACCACAAAAAGAGACTGGGTTTTAAGATAAAAAGGAAGTAAAAAGAAAGACAGAAATAAAACACTTAAAAATGGATTATTTGCTGACTTTTTCGGATCGTCCAAAAGCAACTTCTGACTTCGTTCTTCCAGCTTCCAGCAATAAAAAACCGCTTCTGAATTTTCAGAAGCGGTTTTTTATTGATTATTTTTTCGTTTTAGAAACCTGTTCTACCAATGTATATTTGATTGAAGAAGCATCTGCCGGAGGATTAGCGATTTTTTCTGTTTTTACTTTTAAAACATATTCGTAACCCGGCTCATAAGTGAAACCTTCAATAGGGCTGTAGAAATTCGTCCAGTCTGCAGAAGCACTTTCTTTTACCTGCATGCATTGCATACGGCCAGCTCCGGCAGAACACTCTACGGTTTGTGGCCCTACGATAATTGTTTTTTCATTGGCTGCCAGTTCTGCTTTTTTCGTTTTAGAAACCTGCTTTACCAAAGTGTATTTTATGGAAGATCCGTCAGCTGGCGGATTTTCAATTTTTTCTGTTTTTACTTTTAAAACATATTCATATCCCGGTTCATAAGTAAATCCTTCGATATTGCTGTAGAAATTTGTCCAGTTTCCGGAAGCGTTTTCTTTTACCTGCAGACATTTCATAGGAGCTACTCCTGTACAATCTGCTGTTTGTGGTCCTACGATGAATGTTTTTTCATCACCTGCGGATGCATTGGCTGTGGTTGTACATTGCGTCATTGCGAATAATGCTAATGCGGGTGCTGCCCCTTTTAGAATTGTTGCTATACTTTTCATAAACTTGATTTTCCCCATACCTCGCAATTACTGTGCCGAAAAAAAATACTGAATTTGTAGTACTTCTGCTATTGTTTTTTACTTTTTTAATTGTTTAATTTGAATTTCTTAAACACTAACCAAAATATAATTCTTATAATAAATATGGATAATCAAATGCAAGTTGAAAATTACAGGATTCAAAAACCTGAAATGTGGGCAGGAAATATCGGGGATGAGGAAATAAAAAACCGAATCAAAGACTCCGAATTTGCCAGAAGACAAATTGATGAAGGTCGTGATTACTGCTATTTTTTAGACAAAAAATACTATACAAGCAATACGGAAAACAGTGAGTACGTCTGCATGGCGTATACTCTGAACGAACCTGGAAACCTGGAAAGAGCTTCTGTTTCTGATGTGATTGTGGAGGAAAATGAAGTCTACCAGATTCACAGAATCAGTGTGTTGAGGGATGGAGTGCTGATCGATAAAATTCCGGATACAAAAATTAAGGTTCTTGACAGTGAAAACCAAAGCAGTGGAGGAGTTCTGAGCAGTAATAAAAAAATCAATATTACCATCAAAGATCTTAGGCTTTATGATGTTCTGATCTTAGAAGATTCAAGGATCAAAGAATTTACAGACCGTGATTTTTTAAGAAAGGAATTCTCTAAATATGTCTGGGTAAGTCCTGATAACTATTGGGCTTATGGAAGTTTTAAATTTACATTCATCAACGAACGTGAACAGACTGTTGCCTATAAAAAAACATTCTTCAGAGATGAGCAGGGAAATGTTCTTGAGCCGGAAATCAGTTATCTGAAAAAAGGAGATAGATTTGTCATTGAAGAAGAGAATTATATCAACCCTGTAGATTCAGGCCGTGAAATTTTTCCTTATGTAGATTTTGCTACAGAAAGCAACTGGAAAGATCTTTCCAACTATATTGTACCGTTCTATGAGGAGATTTTTAACAAGTCTTCGTTAAAGGATTTTGCTCCCAATCTGGTTGAAAAACTCGATGCCATTGCTGATCAGGACGAAAAACTGCAGTTTGCCATAGAATATGTACAAAATCATATCTATTATGTTTTCAATGCAGATGAAATGAATGGTCATAAGCCACAGGAACCATCAGTAACGTATGAAAATAAACAGGGCGATTGTAAGGCAAAATCGGTTTTATTGAAAGTAATCCTTGATTATATAGGAGTAGACGCCTCTGTAGTGCTGGTTAATTTTAATACGGATTATTATATTAAATATTATCTACCGTCCCTGTTAAGTTTCAATCATGTTGTCGTAAAAGTGAATTATAAAGGTGAAGAATATTTCATTGATGCAACCATCCGTGATGAATTCGGACTGATTGAAAACAGAGGCTTTATCTATTTTATGCATTATCTGGAAGTGAAGAAAGATCAGGAGCTTCAGGTAAGAAAATCTTATAAATTCCCTTATTTCTGCATTGATGAAAGAGTAGATTTAAATGCACAGGGTAATATCGGAAAGCTTACTTTATCAACAACTTATAAAGGAAACAGAGCCAATGCTATGAGAAGGTATTTTAAAAGTACCAATAAAAGAGAAATCATAGACAGCTGGAACAGCTTTCTTTTCTATGCGCTTAATTATTCAGGTGACCGTAATGGTACAGATGTCCGAAACGTATTCAAAGATGCTGCTATTGATGTAGTAAGTGATGACAAAAGACTGAATGAAGTTAAGATCCAGTATACCGCAACCATTGAAAATCCTTATTTTGTGGATCCGCAGAAAAACCGTTTTCTGATGTACTTTGACAGAAATGTAGTGAAGGCGAGTGCAAGAGATTTCATCCACAAAGATTTACCTTTCTGGCATAATTTCGATAGTGAGAAATATGAAATCAATTTGCAGACGGATCAGAAAATTGATGTTGAAGAAAAATATACAGTTCAGGAAAGTACGATATCCAACCCATATTTTGATTATAAAAGTCGAAAAAAAGTGAACAAAAATGGGGCAAGTGTTTATATTGAATACAATCCTCTGATCAATATTGAAATTCCGCAAAGTGAGTTTGAAAAGTTCCGAACAGATCATCATACTGTTGCTGACAGTAATTTCGGACTGGGAATTGATATCATTGAACCGGGACTCATGAATATGCTTAAATTCAGTTTTAAGAAGAAGTTTAAATAGAATCCTTTAGGTTCAAAGTTAAAGGTTCAAAGCTTAAGGTTTAGAATTACGGCGGGCGGCGAAGCCGCCCGCCGTAATTCTTTACTCACTATTATATTCGTTTACAATCAAAAAAACACAAATTCATTATGTCTAAGATATTTTTTCTTGCCTCTTTTCTGACCGTTTCTCTGGTCAGTGCCCAAAAATTAACCAAAGAAAACGTTACAGGATTCTGGAAACTGAAGGAAGCAGGATTTTATGAAGGTAAAAAGAAAGTGATAAAAGAGTTCGATAACTGCCGCCTGATGAGAAATTATGCCATCAGGGAAGATGGTTTTGCCATTTATAATTATGTAGAAGGGAAGTCGGGTGACTGCAGTCCATCTGAACCAAGACTTTCTTTCTGGAGAGTTGTAGAAAACAGGATCCAGTTTTATGTAGATGATAAAAATATCCTTGAAGAAGTGGAAGTAACAATCAATAAAGATCATACGATAACCTTTTCAAGCTATATTCCTGAACCGAAAAAAGTAGATGGTGACATCCTTGCAGAGAAGATAGTAAACACGGTTCATTACGATATACTTGAAAAACAATACTAACCGTAAACACAAAATTTTTAACGTATGAATTATGTAACGGTCATCTATCTCGGAAATCTGGTATTGTATGCGATGTATTTCTTTGGAAGAATGGGTAGTGAAGTTGATGTTTCAGGACTGGATTATACCGTTTCCGGAATTTTATCTTTATTTCTGATCTTCGCCGGATATCTGAATGCAAAAAAAGGGATGATCTACAGAACTGTCCTATGGATGTTTTTTGTGAATGTTTTCTTATTCGTTTGCTCCGGTTTGTTTGATCAGTTTGGAAGCGATTTTAATATTCTTTCTACAGGTAATAGTGACAGTTTTCTTTTTACATTGGCACTACTTGTTTATAACGGATATCTTTTTCCTTTAACGATTATCCTTGACGGATCAGGTCTGGCTTTGATAGTTCCGGTTGTATTGTCATGTATTCTGCCTTCATTGGGTTATCTGATTGGGAAGAAACTCCATCAGAATAAACAGAATTCTACCAACATATAGTCATTGCGAACCGAAGGTGAAGCAATCTCAATCTAAAAGTAAAGGTCGGAAAACGCAAAGGCGCAAGTATTATTAGAAGGAATGCTTTTAAGGCGCAAAGATTTTATCTCCGATAAAATTTCAAAACTCTGTTTTGTCATTCCGGGCAAAGCAAGGAATCTAAACTTTAATATCCTCTACAGCTCTTGGAAACCAGGCAGATATTATTAAAAAAAATCTGCGAAATTTCCACAATCTGCGAGAAAAATAATATCATCATTTGCTGAAAATCTCACATTGTGCTAAGTCGAAATGCTCTTACGTCTTCAAAACTAAAAAAGGAAAAGAAACTAAAGGCTATTCCTGCTTTTGAGGCTGGTTATTGGACGTAAAGAATTTCTGCTTACCGATCAGCAGCTCAAAAAACAGTCTGAAGTCCGAGATTAAAGACCATAAAGGATATTTAAAAGTAGCCGGCTTATTTCTCTCGATCACAGCATGACTGAACCAGGCAAATCCATAGCCTACAATCGGGATGTACCATAGAAATCGCTCCTTTCCGGAACTGATGACATACCATATTACGAAAAACACTAAAAATGTTCCGATAAAATGGAAAATGCGTGTGCCTGTTTTACTATGCTCAGTAAGATAAAACTGGTAAAACTCTCTATATGTTTTGATTCTTTCGGCCATGGCGATATAGTTTGTTGATTCTGTTGAAGTCAAAGCAATAATGCTGCCGATTTTTAAACGAGCCTGAAAAAGAAAAAGGCAAAACAGCGAATCAGTATTTCCAACGGGATTAACCTCTTTGCTATTTTGCCTTTTCGCAATTTTATTAAATGCTTATTTAGCTGTCTTTTAACTCTTTTCCAAGCTTACTGTTTTTATATCCGTAGCAGAAATAAATAACCATACCGATCAGGAACCACATTCCGAACCAGAACCAGTTCTCATGGCTCATTCCTGTAAGAAGATACAGACATGAACTTAAACCAATCAATGGAATTAATGATAAATTCTTGATAAAAGCTACGACACATAGAATCAGGTTGATGATAATAAAAAAGAAAATAGAAGCTCTGAATTCTCCTTCATTAGGATCTGACCAGTTCATCAGATTATCAAAAAACTCAGGCTGCCACTGGTAGAAAGCCAGCAAACCACCAATGAAAATAACAGGGAAAATGATTTTACCATTCACGTAAGGAAGGTGGAATCTGCCTTTAATTTTTTCTTTAGCTGGAAGCATTAGTACTCCGGCACATACCAGTACAAAAGCGAAAATAGTTCCGATACTGGTAAAGTCAAGAATAAAAGTTTTATCTGTAAACAGGATAGGAATACCTACCACAATCCCAGTAACGATGGTTGCGTATGATGGTGTTTTATACTTAGGATGTACTTTTTGAAATCTTGCAGGCATCAGTCCGTCACGGCTCATGGCATACCAGATTCTTGGCTGTCCCATCTGGAAAACCAATAATACAGTGGTAATGGCAACAATTGCAACGAAAGAAACTACAAGTTCCATCCATGCTACATTAGCATTTGTTTTTTCAAATATAAAAGAAAGAGGATCTCCCACACCGTCAAATTTCTTGTAATCTACCATACCTGTCAATACAAGCGTTAATGCAATATAGATCACAGTACACAGCACAAGAGAGATGATCATTCCTTTTGGTAAAGTCTTTTGTGGGTCTTTAGTCTCTTCAGAAAGAACACTTAAAGCATCAAATCCGATATAAGCAAAGAATACTCCGGATACGGCACTCATTACCCCTGCAAAGCCATTTGGCATAAAGGATGGTGTTCCGGTTGTCGGGCTTACTGGGGTCCAGTTTTCAGTATTGATATACGCAAAACCAACAAGAATAACGAGTAAAATTACTCCAAGCTTTAAGATAACCAGGGAGTTATTAAAGTTTTTACTTTCTTTTACTCCTACATAACAAAGCCATGTAATCAAACCGTTAATAACCAATGCTGGAATATCTACAATGAATTTCAAACTTCCGATTAATGGAGCGGTCTTCCATGCATTTAAGAGTTCCTTGTTTTCTGAACCATATTGAACGGCTTTTCTGGCTTCGGTATAGCTGCAGGTAAGATAATCAGGGATATGCATTCCGAGACGTCCTAAGAAACTGGTGAAATAATCTGACCAGGAAAAGGCTACGTAAATATTCCCGAAAGAATATTCCATGATCAGAGCCCAGCCGATAACCCATGCAATCAATTCCCCAAAACTGGCATAAGCATATGTGTATGCAGAACCTGCCGTAGGAATTCTGCTGGCAAATTCAGCGTAGCATAAAGCGGTAAACCCACAGGCAAAACCACAAATCAAATAGAGTAGTATTACACCGGGACCGCCTCTGAAAACGGCTTCTCCCAAACTGCTGAAACTCCCAGCTCCTATAATAGCCGCAATACCAAAAAATACAATGTCCCATACACCCAGCACTCTTAAAAGCCCTGTTGATGTATCTGTATCTGAATAGATTTTTCTTCTAAAAAGTTGACTCATTCAATAACTATATTTGATTTGAAAAAAAGCAAATGTAATGATTTTTTATTTTGATGTTAACAGTTGTTAAAAACATTTGGGGAAAAATGCGCAAACAAAAGAATTTACTCTTTATAAATGGGAATTTCCACATAACTGTCGTTGTACCATTTTATTTCCAAAGGCTCACCTGCATCTTTTATAGTTTCATCACTTACATTTTTTCCTGTGCCATAATTGACCTGCCAGTTCTTATTTTTATTAACTCCTACCAGTAAGACCAGTTTACTTCCTTTTTCTATTTTTTTGCTGATGAAAAATGAGTTTTTGATTGGGATCTGCTCCTTTTTGCCAGGTTTAAGCAGATGACGTTTGGAATTGTTTTTTGCATAGCTGGCTCGGGTAAGGTGTGTAGATAGTAAAAATATCTTACCATCAGGCTGTACCTGATATAATAGGGTTTTGGGATCAAAATCCTTTTTGTTGATGGAAACGTTGAATATTCCGGATAAATTTCCGCTTATTGTAATATCCTTTTCCAGAATTTCACTTTCAAAATAAATAGAATTGGTTACATACACACTATCCTGTTTGCTTACTGTATGATAAAGATATTTCGGATTTCTGTCTTTAAAGTCAATGGTCTGTTGGGTAAATTGTTCAGTTCCGGGTTTCTCAAAAACTGAAGAACCGTTTTTACGGTCCTGAAGATAAAATTTAAGAGAAGATGAGTGCATTTTATCAAGAGTAGGAACATGTTTCCATGTATTACTGTTCATGATCTGAAAATTGACTTTATCTTTCAGAAGTTCCGGTTTTTTGCCATCCTTCAGAATATAATCAAACCATGAAAAAGCAAGTTGATCAATACTTATTCTGGCTACAGGATCTATGAGTAGATTTCCATAACCGAAAACATAAACATAATTGTATCCATAACTTTGAGCTGCTGCATGATCATAAGGTCCTATCACTAAATAATGGTTAGGGTTTTTGTTGTATTTGTGATGTTCTTTATAATAATACAATGCTCCGATCTGATCAGCATCATAATAACCTGTAGTTGTTAAAACAGGAATGTTTATTTTGGCAAATTCTTTTTTGTAAGGGACCATGTTTTGCCAGTATTTATCATAACCGGGATGATCCAGCCATCTTTGGAATATTGTATTGGGCTTCCCGCTTAAAGAATCAAGGGCTCTGAATGATCTGCCGCTTTTGTACCATGCTGTATTGATAGAGTCCCATTTTGTATCATTATTAAAGCTTGCTTCATCAGTCAGCTTATTATTGGTGACATAGTGAATCCACTGGAGCATATAACCCTTGAAGACATTATTCTGAGAAGGATAATCTATTCCGATCCCTACCGAAACCTGAGGTACAATGGTTTTCAAAGCCGGGTGCAGTTTTTTGGCAGCTGCCCATTGGCTGAATCCTAAATAACTTCCGCCTATCATTCCTACTTTACCATTGCTCCACGGTTGCTTGCTGACCCAGTCTATGACTTCATAAAGATCCTGAGCTTCGTCTTCAAATGGATGATTGGGGTCATTGCTGTCTCTTTTTCCACGGGTGTTAACCACGGCTCCTACGTAATTGTAAACTGCTGCTCTTTTCCCTATCGCTGCATCTAAAAATTCCCCGGCATAAATATTATTGGTAAGTATAACGGGAAGAGGAGAAGTGTTTTCTTTTTTTCGTACAATCGTAATGGTAAGTTTTGTTCCTTTTTTTAAAGTAAGGATTTTGGTTTCAATGATGAATTTTTCCTGCTCCTTTACTTTGAACAGCTGCATAATCTGAGGTTTGATGCTTGAGTAAGTCTTATAATTGACATAGTTCTTACATAAAGCCAGAGCGGAAGCATAGTCTATGCTGTCCTTATCTTTTTGTTTGTCAAGTGTTGCATTCAATCTCTTTTTATGGTCCTTTACATCTGAATCAATATCCAGGGTGAGTCCTACTTTGGTGGTCAGCGGTTCGGATAAACTTTCATATTTTGTAGTAAAGGCGGCTTGAAGAGCATCTGGAAACAGAATATTTTTATCTTTTTCAATCAGCCTGGCTATACTGTAGATTTCATGAGCAAGATGTTTGTTCCCTGCCATGTTATGATCTGCATATTCCTTACGGTAAGCGGTTACACTTGCAATTGAGCTTTTGTAATCTTTTGCCGCGAGCTGTAAACGAAACTGATTGTCTAAAAACGTGAGCGTATACTTCGGTTTGTTTTTAGGAGATTGATGTTCAGTAATCACCTTTAAAGCCAGTTCCGGGATTTGTTTTTCCAACATTGTAGAATCTGTTGCCGCTGTCCTCGGAAAGTAAAATTTCTGAGCCTGCATTATATTGACAAAACATAATGCTAAAAGTATCTTAAATTTCATTAATGATGTATTTTGAGCTTCTGATGAAAAAGTATCACATCAAAAAATGTTCTTAATCATCGTATTGCTCAATTGGTTATTTTTTTAGCGGGCTAAATTAAGAATTTTTATCAGTAAAGAATGAAATGATTTATTGTTGTTTTATCACATGAAGTCTGCTGAAACTTGTTTAAAAAGGTTTTTAATCTTTATAAACAGGGACTTCCACATAACTGTCATTGTACCATTTTATTTCCAGCGGTTCCCCTGAATCCTTTATCGTTTCTTCACTTACGTCTTTGCCAGATCCATAATTAATCTGCCAGTTAGGATTTTTATTGACTCCGACCAACAAAAGGAGTTTGCTTCCTTTCTCTATCTTTTTACTCATAACATACGAGTTGTTAATGGGAATCTGTTCTGTCTTGCCCGGTTCAAGAAGCTGTCGTTTTTGATTGTTTTTTGCATAGCTGGCTCTCACGATATGAGTGGATAGTAAATAGGTTTTTCCATCAGGAGAAATCTGGTACAGATAGGTATCCGTATCAAAATCTTTTTTATTGATCGAAACATTGAAAACTCCTGACAGGTTTCCACTCATGATCATATCCTTGTCAAGAATTTCACTTTCAAAAGCGACAGAATTAGTCATTTTGATACTGTCTTTTTTGCTGACCTTGTAATAAATGTCTTTCTGATCCCTGTTTTTAAAATCAATAATTTGAGTTGTAAAATTTCTGGTTTCAGGTTTATTAAAGACTGAAGACGTATTTTTTTTGTCCTGAAGGTAGAATTTCAAAGAAGAATTATGCATTTTGTCAAGATCAGCAACATGTTTCCATGTATTCGTATTCATGACCTGAAAATTAATTCTGTCTTTCAGTAGTTCAGGTTTTTTTCCTCCTTTAAGAATATAATCAAACCATGAGAAAGCAAGATCATCGATGCTTATTCTGGCCACCGGATCAATAGGACTGCCATTCACGTAAGTAAATCCGAAACTTTGTGCACCGCCGTGGTTATAAGGGCCTATTACCAGATAATGATCTGCGTTTTTATTGTATTGATGATGCTGTTTAAAATAATACAGTGCGCCAATCTGATCATCATCATAATATCCTGTCGTGGTAAGAACAGGAATGTTAATTTTAGAAAAATCTTCTTTGTAAGGAATCATTTTCTGCCAGTACTCATCATATCCCGGATGATCCAGCCATCGCTGGAATATTTTGCTGGGTTTCCCGCTTATTTTATCTAACGACCTGAATGATTTCCCGCTTTTGTACCATTTTGTAAAAATAGAATCCCATTTTACAGCATTGGTAAAATCTGCTTCATCTGTAAATTTGTTATTGGTCACATATTGTATCCACTGAAGCATATAGCTCATAAAGATATTATTCTGAGCCGGATAATCAATCCCGATTCCCACGGCAACCTGAGGAACAATCGTCTTTAATGCCGGATGCACTTTTTTTACGGCTGCCCACTGGCTGAAGCCTAAATAACTTCCTCCGATCATTCCTACTTTCCCGTTGCACCAGGGCTGTTTGCTGACCCAGTCTATCACTTCATAAATATCTTGCGATTCATGCTCAAAAGGATTGTTCACATCATTGCTGTTTCTCTTGCCTCTCGTATTCACAACAACCCCTACGTAATTGTATGTAGCGGCTCTCTTTCCAAAGAAATCATCAATGGGACCTGCATAGATATTATTGGTTAAAATAACAGGAAGTGGCAATGTGTTTTCCTTTCTGCGAACAATAGTGACTGATAAGGTATTTCCATTGATCTTAAGATCTTTCGTTTCAATAATGAATCTTTCCTTGTCTTTTGAAGCCAGCAGCTGCATGACCTGAGGTTTGATGCTGGAGTAGGTTTTATAATTCAGATAATTTTTACATAGAGCCAGTGCCGTTTTGTAATCGATGCTGTCCTTATCTTTTTGTTTATCAAGGAAATTCTTCAACAGTTTTCTGGATGCGTTCACATCTCCGTTAAGAGCGAGTTCCAGTCTTGGAATCAGTTTTTCCGGAAGGCTTTCGTATTTTTGATTAAATACTTTTTGAAGGGCATTGGAAAATGAGGTATTGTTTTCTTCTTGCTCCATTTTTGCAAGGGCATACAGTTCAAATCCGATGTATCTGTAGTCTCCCATATTGTGATCCGCAAAGAGCTTACGGTTTTCGAAAAGGGAGGCCAATGAATTTTTATAATCATGAGCCACCAGCTGCAAGCGGAAAAGATTATCCATAAGGTCAACCGTATTTTCAGGTTTATACTTTGCAGACTGAAGGAGGGGAATCACTTGTTGCGCAAGTCCTGGAATCTGTTTTTCCAATATAACAGAGTCATTTACAGCTGTCTTGGGAAAATAAAACTTTTGTGCCTGCAGAAGGTTTACAAAAATTAATGCTAAAAGAATCTTAAATTTCATGAGATGGTGTGTTTATGGTATGTTTTTAGCTGCTGTTGAAAAAGTATCAAATTAAAATATGTTTTTGATAACTGTTTATTAAAATTGTTTATATTTTATCAAACGAAAGTAGTAAATTTTATCATTGGATGGTGAGAAAATTTACATTGTTATCAAATAAGAATTAACTGTCATTAACACTGTTAAAACTTGCTTAAACAATAAGTTTTTAATATTTTCGTTAACTTATTTAGACTAATTTTCTTATATCAAGAAGAATGAAATCAAAAAAAATACTTTTAGCGGCTGCGGTCATCTATTTCGGAATCTCCGATGCTCAACAGTCCCAATATTTTACCCAGAAAGAAAATTACAGGTTCAATCTAGCCGAAAATCTTTATCAGACCAAAATATACAACGCTTCCCAGTACGAATATGCAAGACAATATTTCTACAATCAGAATTTGTCCCGTTCGAAAAAGGAAGGCGCCCAGTTTTTTGATAATGTGATCGGTGTGATTCTTCAGAAAAATCATGCTGAAGAAGGGTTAACGGCTTTCATGAAAGAATATCCTAATTCTGCTTATTTTGCTCAGGCTAATCTTCCACTGGCAGATTACTATTTAGCAAAAAAAGATTTCGATAAAGCGCTGGAGACTTTGAAAAAAGTAAACCAGTATCAGCTTTCGAAAGAGGAGAATACCGAGTATATTCTGAAGCTTGGATATGCAAAATTCATGACGGGTGATTCTAAGGGAGCTACTGATGCCCTTGAAGAAGCTTATAAATCAGCAGATCAGTCCCAAAAAGGAGATATTGCTTATATGCTTGGGCATTTGTATTACAGCAACAGACAGAATGATAAAGCTTTCCAGTATTTTGATTCGATAAAAGATCAGGATAAATTCTCAAAGCTGGTACGTCCTTATTATGTACAGATGTATTACAATGATAAGAACTATGATCAGGCTATTACAGAAGGAACAGCTTTGTTGAACGAAAATATTTCAGATTCTTATAAAGCGGAAGTTCATAAGATCATCGGGGAGAGTTACTTCATGAAGAATGATTACACCTCTGCGTATCCACATTTGAAAGATTATCTGAATGTACAGCAGAATCCATCTGAAAACGATTTGTATGAGATGGGATTTGTAGCAGCACAGCTTAAAAAATATGATGAAGCGGTTTCTTATTACAACCAGCTTCTCAACAGCAATTCTGCTTTGGCCCAGAATGCTTACTACCAGCTGGGAAATGCTTATCTGGCTGTAGATAAAAAACAGGAAGCTCTTTCCGCATTCCGTTCTTCTTATCAGATGGATTATGATGCAAAAGTGAAAAAGCTGGCCCATGAGCAGTACGCTAAACTAAGTTACGATATCGGTAACCCGTTTGAAAGTCCTTCAGCGGTGATCCAAAGTTATATCAACGAAAATCAGGATGGTGCCAATGCCACAGAAATGAGGTCATTACTGGTGAAATCCTATCTGTATTCCGGAAACTATAAAGAAACGCTGAACGCAATCGACAGATTACAGAGTTCGACTCCTGAGATCAACAAAGTAGACCAGGAGGTTTCTTATTTGTTAGGGACTGAAGAATTCAACAAAGGAAATTATGATGAGGCCGAGAAATATTTCTTAAGAAGTCTTGGTTTTAATATCAATAAAGAATTCAACAGCAGAGCTTTATACTGGCTGGCACAGGTATATTATCAGAAAGGAAATTATCCATCTGCCATTGTTCGTTATGAAAAGCTTCTTACGGAAAACTTCCCTGAAAAGCAGCAGCTGCCTTATGATTTGGGATATGCCTATTTTAAATCTAAGAAATTTGATCAGGCGGCTACTTACTTTAAGCAGTATCTTACCAATCCGAAACCGGAATTTAAAAATGATGCAGAACTTCGTCTTGCAGATATCCATTATGCCAACAATGATCTGAACGAAGCCATTGCTATCTATGATAAAAACGAAGATGCTACGGATTATACTTTGTATCAAAAAGCAATGGCTCTGGGATTCAAAGGAGATACACAGGCGAAGATTAACAACCTTAAAAATCTTTTATCAAAATATCCGGATTCCGAATATTATGATGATGCTCAGTACGAAATAGGAACAGCCTACGCTGCTCAGGATGATTTTGCCAACTCTAATGATTATTTCGGAAAAGTAATTAAAGGTTCTTCCGACAAAGATCTGATTGCGAATGCTTCTATCTATAGAGCGCAGAATTACATCGATCAAAACCAGAATGATAAAGCACTTTCCGAATTGAAATCTTTGGGTGAGCAGTATAAAAATACGGCCTATGCTCAGAAAGTAGTTCAGGCTGCAAAACCTATCTTTACGAAAAACGGAGATGTTTCAGGATATGAAACTTTCGCAAGAAATATTGGAGTAAATGTAGATGCTGCTGAAATTGATGAGATCAACTTATCTACAGGGAAGCAGTTGTTCGCGAAGAAAGATTATAAGAATGCAATTTCTTACTACGAAAAGTATCTGACACAGAACCCGACAGGGGAAGGATTGTACCAGGCTAAGTACGAATTAGGAGAAAGTTATTATCAGACTAACAATTCAACCAAAGCTTTACTTGTGCTTCAGGAAGTTGCTGGAATTCAGAATGATTACCAGGATGATGCGCAAACTCGTTTAGCTCAGATCTTCCTTGCACAGGGGAATACTGCTGAAGCTAAAAAGTACCTTGAAGGCATCAAAAATTCTTCCAACATCAGCATTAAAAACTATGCAAATGTGGAATTGATGAAACTGTATGCGGAAGAAAACAATTTCTCAGAAGCTGAAAAATTAGCCAATGCAGTAATCGCCAATTCTAAAAACTCTGCAGCCGTTATTGAAACTGCGAAAGTGATTAAAGCAAGAAGCCTGATGAACTCAGGAAAAGACAAAGATGCACAGGCTGCCTATTCTTCTCTTGAAAAATCATCGAATACTTCGGTAGCTGCGGAAGCTTTATATGCAAAAGCCTATTATCAGAACAAAGGAAAAGCTTTCAAGTCTTCTAATGAGACGATCTTTAAGCTTGCCAATAATTATGCATCAGAAGAATTCTGGGGAGCAAAAGCTTTGGTATTGATGGCTAAAAACTATATCGGCCTGAAAGATAACTACCAGGCAAGTTATACCTGTGATCAGATCATTGCAAACTATAAGGATTTCCCTGAAATTGTTGCAGAAGCAAAAGAAGTTAAAAAACAGATTAAGAAATAGTACATGAAGGTTTTTAAAATTACCATATATTCTTTTTTAATTTCTGCTTCACTCTGGAGCTGTATTCCTTCATACAGTGCCTATCCAAAAGAGTATAACCACGCAAAAGCTGACTTTCAAAAACAGAAAGCTTTTGTAGTGAATAAGGATCTTAAGAAAGAATTTGAGATTTTAAAACATTCTGATATTTATGAAATTGTAGAAGACAGTACCAATGTATCTAAGATAACACTGCATCCGATGAAAACCTATACTCCTCCTTGCGGAAACCCAATGATTGGAAGTATGATTACAGTCGGGTTACTGCCTTCAGCATTTCCTTATGATATTGTTTACAGTTATGATGTAGCTGAGAATAGTGCAACAAAAAATTATCAATACAAATTACAAGTTTATCAAAGCCTTTGGCTGTTTAATATATTCAGACTGGGGAGAACTTTTTCAAAACAGTCGGGGAAAGCTTTATTAGGCAGTTATATTGCTTCCAATAAATAAAAGCCCGTTATATATTTTTTTCAAATAAAGAAAATATGAACAAGAAAATTCAATTATTATCCATATTATTTTTAGGGGTTTCGTCGGTGGCGTTTTCCCAGATCAAGGAGGAAAAGCTGGTTCTTAACAAAAAAAGAGAGCCGGAAGTGAAGAAGATCGAGAAGAAGAAAACTTCTGTGGAAACCATTAAAAATTATCCGCCGGAAGAGAAATCGCAGACACCTGTGAAATATACCATCACAGATGTTCCTGCTGTTTCAGATTTCAAAACTTCAACGATTCAGGGGGAGGACGTAGCACCTAAATTTGACGGAACTGCTCAGAATAATTATTTCCAGTTCGGAATGGGTAACTACGGGAAAATCCTGGTAGATGGAAACGTTTCAAAAACTCTTGAAAATAAGCTTGAAGTAGGTGCAGATGTTCATGTTCTTTCCACCAATGGTCTTAAAAAAGATTACGACTGGAAATCCGGGCAGACTTCAGCGAATATCGCCGCTTTCCTCAACTCTTACGGTGAAAAAGGAAAGTTCAACCTTAATGCTGAATATGGCTTAGATAGCTATAATTATTATGGGATCTACGCTATGCAGCCTACCGGAGAGCTTGATCTGAAACAAAAAGTAAATCAGTTTAAAGTAAACGGGTATTACGATTTTTATTCCAACGAAATCTTAAATGATGTAAGGGTAAAATCATCATTCCTGAAGGATCATTTTGATGCTCAGGAAAATCAGGTGTCTATTCTTGCCAATTTCTCCAAACATGCTGTTGAATTAGGTAAATCAGGAATCAACCTGAATGCTGACCTTGGAGTAGGATTGGATGCGGTAAAGACAGATTTTGCCATCAGGGATAAAAACTCTGCTAACTTCTTCAATACCAGCCTGACTCCGAAAGTAACTTTCAGAAAAGGAGACTCTTATTTGACGTTAGGATCTTCATTCTCTTTCCTGAATGCTAAAAATTCCAACGATCAGCTAGAGCAGCAAAAAAATAATAAAACCTATTGGTTCCCACAGGCAGAGTTTCAGTTTGCCGCTGCTAATGAATTTAAATTCTACGGAGGGGTAGACGGTGGTTTGAAACTGAATACATACGGAGATATGTTACAGACGAATCCATTTATCCTTTCTGACCAGTTTTTAAAGCCCACAGAGACTAAATATCGTTTTTATGTAGGATTGAGAGGGGACATTGACGAAACGCTGAAATACGACTTCTCTGCGGGTTATGGAAAAATGAGAGATATTATGTTCTTTAAGGCCAATGATCTTTTCGATAACAACTCTGTTAATCGTTCTGCCTACAATTTTGCCAATACATTCTCTGCAGTGTATGATGACGGAAATGTAAGCGATATTAAGGGTAGTGTGCAGTATTTCCCATTGGCTAACCTTATTTTAGACGGAGAATTGAGGTTTACCAAGTACGATCTTAAGGCTTACGACAACATTTATAACGTTCCTTTGTTCAATGCGAGCATCGGGGCAAAATATACGATGCTTGACAAGAAGTTATTACTTGGATTCAAAGGAATCTTTGCAAGTGACAGAACTACAAACTCTTATGCGATAGAAGGTATAGGTGATCCTAACATAATTTACCAGTCTACAGAGAATACAAATGATAAAGTTGGAGGGTATGCTGATTTAAATCTTTCCGCAGAGTATAAAATTCACAAAAATTTCAGTATTTTCGCACTCGGAAATAATCTTCTGAGCTCAAAATACCAGACGTACAAGGGATATAAAGTCCTGGGTGCGCAGATTCTGGGAGGCGTGAAAATTACTTTCTAAAGTATAAATGATAGGTAATCAAGCATTACTCATTACTTATCATTCATTACTTATGAATACGGCTGCATAGTTTAATGGATAGAACTTCGGATTTCGGCTCCGACAGTGAGGGTTCGAATCCTTCTGCGGTCACAAAGACGGACGAAACATTTTTTTTAATGTTTTGTCCGTCTTTTTTTGTTTGCAAACTATTGTTATATGTAAGATGTAGGGTAGTGCAAAATTTAATTTGGTGTCCGAAACGCATTTTCTTCAAACTCAAGTTTTTCCGCTAAAATCGACTGTTTTGTTTCTTTATTTCCTTCTGAGTATAGCTTTGATGGATTCGGTATCACTTCTAAAACTTTTTCAACCCAATGTTTTATTTCCAGGTCTTTTCTTGGCATCTTCTGATTTTGCAATTCCATTTCTAAGCTATCAGGCTCCATCGATCTTTGTTGGGTGAACTCATTCTCAATATGAGAAAGCCATCATATTCCAATTTTTTCAAAAGTGTAGAAAATTCTTTTTGAGCTTTTATTGATTTCTAATAAATAACTACTGCTAAAATAAGGGAAATTAGAAAGTATCTATCCATTTGTAAAGATCTGTATCAGAAGAGATTCCAAATGATTTCCTCAGCCTGCTTTTCCTTGACTGAACTGTACGTATTGAAATATGATTGTATTCCGCAATATCTTTTGTAGTGAAATTCAGCTTGAGAAGAGCACATAGTTTAAACTCTTCTGATGTAATTTCCGGATTTACATGCATGAGGTTTTCATATAATCCGGGAAATGATTGTTTTATTTTTGGTATGAACGCGATGTCGTCATTCATAGCCATTTTTACAAGATTTTCTAAATCTATATCGTCTTTCTTATCCAGCCTCGTACGTATATTAGCAATTATATTCTGGCTACGAAGGACTTTTCTGTACAGCTCCAAAACAGTAAAATGTTTTAGCAGAATAAAATATCCGAAAATTGCAAACCATATAAATACTTGTAAAAAAGTAAAAAGTCTCTGATTTCTTGAAAATTCTAAATTTCCGGCATTTTTAATCCTGAATATTCTAAAATCATAATAATGGCTTATGAGAAATAAAACAAACGCCGTAGCAAAAACAGCTATAATATACTTTAATTTTTTCTTTGTGTTAAAAATAAATAAGGAAGTCATGAGCAGCAAAAAATAATATAATGACAAGCCATTTTCAAAACCTGAAGTGGATGAAAAGAAGAAAACCAATAGCATAGCAAGCTCTATAACAATAAAGCATATCATGATATTTTGCCGGGCCTTAGTAAAAAAGAACAGAATAAGAAAAATACTGCCTAGCACAAACAATAACAAAAAATAGCCCTCAAACCCAAACAGCAAATCTCTGAATCCGCTTACAAGTAAAACTATTCCTATAGAAAATGCGAATAAATTTAATATTTGGGCATCTAGACGTTCAAATCTGTCAGCAGTGGGATCAATATGCAGATTCTGTATATAATTCCAAATTTTACGTAACATTGGTCATAAATATTTGTTAAAAGATACTACTTATTTGTAGTTGAAAATTATTTCTGTAAAATTAATTTTCCATAAAAATGTAAGCTAAAATATACCAAGTGATTAAGTAATGTTAAATCTTTATAGCGGCCTGTACATAATACTGAAATTAGTAGGTCAGAAATTGTAGTTTTAAATGCTCTGAATGTTTTTTACTACAAAAAGGTAAACTATATCATCTGCCATTTTTAATACCATAATAAAAGTCATAGTCATATTTTTGTAGACACCCCACACAATTTCATTTATATTTTATCCTCAACGGATTTTTTAGACTATTGGTTTTCTGTTTTTTTATCTGCATCAGGTTTTGAAAATGGTTTGTCATTGTGTTGTTTTTTTGGTTCTCAGAACTTCATACAAGGTTAATGGTAATTGAATATTATCAGATTTCCATTTGCGTAGCACAGGAATTTCTGGTTTTTAATGCTGTTAATTAAATGATCTATTATTGTTTATTGTAATGTATTGAAAATTAGAAAATTAAGTGTGTTTTGTTCTTTTGGTGGTATCTATGCCGTATATTTTACCGTGTTGATAAGGTATCTGTAGCGTATGGTATTTCTTTATTTAAGCTTAAAATAAGATCAATTTTACAGCTCAATTCCAATGAGGTGAAAATGTATTTTAAGAATAAGAGTTACAATATGACAAAGGCATCAGGTATGCTTCTTTTGCTTTGCTCTTTTTGTAAGATATATGCTCAATTATATATTGGAAAAAGTTGTGATCTCTATATTAAAGACAGTATTATTATTTCTTTGTTAGAGAGAAAAGATAGTCTGGTTTCATTATATATTAAAGCCAATACTAAAGTGCATAACCTGCAGCAAATGTCCAATATCAAGATTGTTGTACTTTCTTCTTCTTCTTACTTACCAAAAACACAGCAGAGTTCTTTTAGTAATACTATAAAAAAAGCTAAAAAAAAGCAAGAAGAAAAAAGAGTTTTAAAATTGATTTCTGAACAGAAAATCTCCAGAGCTGAAAATGGTAAGTCTACTATCATTTTTTATGGAAAATCAGAAGATATTGCTATTATTATAACCAACACGTTGAAAGAAAAACAAGGAATATTACATAGAAATCATAAGATATTTATCCTGTACGAAAAACAGTTTTGTCCAGAGCAATCTCTTAAAACCGATGTGTACGAAAGGGCTTTTCTGGCAGGACTACAAATTCGGTCTCCTCCCTCTTTCAAAATCATTTTATAGCAAAATAACAGGAACACAAATTCAAAATATAGTACTATGGAAAAGAGTACTCATAAGACTCTTTTCCGTTTTCCAAATTATCAAACAAAATGAAAAATAAATTTTATACAATTCTTGCCTTAGCGTTTGGCACATTAGCTTTCGCTCAAGTAGGCATCAATACGCAAAATCCACAAGGGATATTCAATATCGATGGTGGTAAAAATAATGCTGTAACAGGAACTCCAACGGCCGCACAATTAGCCAATGATTTTATTGTAACCAATTCAGGATCTACAGGTATTGGTGCAATTCCCGACGCATCTGCTATTCTGGAGCTTAATGTAAGTCAGCTTGCATCGGGCAGCCAAAAAGGGTTTTTAGGTCCACGAGTAGCTTTAACAGTATATAATGATGCGTCTACAATACCTAATCCTGCAGTTGGCTTATTGGTTTACAATCTGGGAACTCAGTCTACTTTTACCTTTAAGGGATATGTTTATTGGGACGGAACCCAATGGAGACCTTTGGATGGGCGCTCGTTACAGTCGGGAACGATAAGCGGTTTGAGATGTACTGACGTAACACTAAGCCCGCTTACCTATACCGCCGGAACTCCTTATCAGGGTACCATGTCGATTCCTTATTCAGGAGGCAATGCAGGAATATATGGTCCACAAACAATAGGACCTGTCAATGGTCTTACCGCAACACTTCCTCAGGGTAATTTTGCGCAAGGATCAGGTACTTTAAATTATACTGTTTCCGGAATACCAACAGTATCCAGCCCCAATACAACAACATTTCCCATTTCGATAGGAGGGCAGAGCTGTAGTGCAACAGTAGGTGTTGGGAAAGTACTTGCACCTGGAGAGTATCAGTTCTTTACTTATACATTACCGGCGACGTATATAGGATTGCTGAGCACACAGGTTGGCGGTACTTATGATGCTATTTTAGGAGGAAAGTTAAAATTGGATCTTGATTTTAATGCAAGTTCCAATCAGGGTTCAGGAGCCGTTACCTACAATCCACGTTTGGTAAATGCCTCCAGTTCTAATATTAAAGTATGGTATTCGGCATTATCGAGCGTAGACCGCTTCCGCCGCTCGAACGTTTTATTAGCGCCTGGAGGTTATATGGAAACGGATAATGGAATTTATCTTAACTGGGGAGACAATATGAATAGCAGTTCTACTCCTGTAACAGCTACAAACTCCAGTGATAATTCTCAGGAGATAGAAACGGTAGATGTAATTGTTGACGGAATCTGGTATAGAGTAATCGTTTTTGTTTCTGTAGATAATTTAAATGATACTGATCCCAGCAATAATATCCGACGTGTCTTTATGACAGCACAAAGAATGTCATCCTATTGATATGAAATGATAAAATAGAACGGATGAGCTCACCTTAAATTCATTGTATCCGGCAGATGAATTCCGTCTGTCGGTTTATAAATACCCTTCAATTATAAGATTCTAAAAACACGGACTAATGAATTTTAAAGAGATTCCAATAGGGACATTGATTGAAAAAGAAGTTGCAGAAAGCGGGATAGAACTATCCCGTATCTGTAGCTTTATGAAATGTACTGAACAGGAAATAAAAGGAATGTACAAATCTTCAAGTATAGAAACAGAAAATCTGTTGAAATGGAGTAAATTATTAGAATATGATTTTTTCAGGCTGTATTCTCAGCATTTGATATTGTATGCCCCATCAATAGCAGGTAAAAGCATAGAAAATAGACAGAATAAAAAGCCAGGCTTACCTCAGTTTCGTAAAAATATTTACACAAGGGAAATCATTGATTTTATTCTGAGACAGATAGAATCAGGAGAAATGTCAAAGGCTGCAGTAATAGAGCATTATAAAATTCCTAAAACAACTTTGTATAAATGGATATATAAGTATAAAAGCGAAATAAATTAAATACAACATTTTATGGAAAAAATAGTTCCCGATTATAAAAGAATTTATAATGACATCATCGTAAAAGAGTTTCCGGAAAAAAGAGATTCCTGTCAACGATTATTAGAGAAAGAAAGTTTATCCGTTATGGATATTATGGAACTTAATGAAAAAATTTTTGGGATTCCGGATAAGGAAACTTTTGCTGCCAGTCAGAAGCATCGTTCATTTATGAAAAAGGATATACTTAAAATGCTTGATTATCAGAAAAAAAATAAACTTAATAACACTCAACTCGCCATTCACTTTAAATTAAGCCCAAACACAGTAACCAAATGGAAAAAGAGTTTTTTAATATAAAATGTTTTATAACAAACAGATTGGTTAACAAATAGGTACTAAAGATTAAATAAGGAGTCCTTTTATGGTAATGATGGTCGGAAGAAAAATCTTCCGACTTTTCTATTTTTTGACGTGTTTAATCGAATTTAAAATCACTTATTGTTAATTAAATTAATTGATGTTTGTCTTGTATACTTGCAGTTTATAATCAATTATTTATACTGCTTTAAGATGGCAGATTCTTTATATAATACACTCAACAATGAAAAAAGTCTTGGTAATGTCATATAATGTTATTAGCTTTATAATGAATTCCGAATGACAATATTATTACACCTCACTAAATTTATTAATCATGAAAAAGCAAATCTTTATCGTTGCGTTGTCTCTGGGAACAACCGCCTTAGGAACCCACCGGGTTATGGCACAACATTCAGAGCATGTGAGTACATCAGTCAATATTATTTTATCAGATGTTATTGCAATGGATATTGGCTCTGCTGCTTCAGAAGGCGCTGTAGATTTTAATTATGGGAACACAAAAGATTATAATTCATCAAAAAATGTGACCGTTCCCAATAGTTTAGTCATTATTTCCTCTAAAAATTTTGATGTAAAAGTAAAATCTGAAGGTGCACACTTTGTAAGTGGCGCAAATGTCATTCCTGTAGATATATTACAGGTAAAAGCAATACCAGGCGGAAGTATGGTGGGAACCCTGAATGAGGTCACTTTATCTCCAAATGATCAGGTGCTGGTGAGTAATGCAGGTTTAGGTACCAAACAGTCTTTAAATATTGCTTACTCTATTTCTGCGGAAAATGCATCCAAGGTACTTTTAGGAAAACCACAGGGAACTTACACACAAAAAATAACTTATACTGCCACTGCATTGTAAGTCAATACCAATTTTAAATAGAAAAGCCCTCGATACTACAAAAGTATCGAGGGCTTTCTCATTTATCATATGAATAAACCTTGTAGTGATTTTACTACATGAACTTCCTTTTTCCACTACAAAGAAACTTTTAGTACCACTATAAATTTGCAGTATACAAAAGATAACAATTAAGTAAAAAATAACAATAAAATATTACCATCATGAAAAAGCAAATCGTAATCACAGCCTTAACTTTTGGAGCAATGATACTGGGAACTAATAATGTTCAAGCTCAGAATACAACCGCAACTACAACCGTAAACATCACCCTGAATGATGTGATCTCTATCGACGCAGGAAGTACAGCCATTGGTAATACGGTAGATTTTAACTATGTTACTGCAGCAGACTATAACTCTGATCAGACAATTACTAAAGCCAACTCTTTAAAAGTTACTTCCACAAAGAATTTTAATGTTAAAGTAAAAGCAGGAGGGGCTAATTTTATGAATGGAACGAATTTAATCCCTGTCAATGTTCTGACAATCAAAGCAGCTACAGCAGCCGGAACCATGGGCGGAACAAAAAATACTGTAGTTTTATCTGCAACGGATCAGAATTTAGTTACCAACGCTCCTCTTGGAAGTGCCTTAACATTGAACCTGGACTATACTATTCCAGCGGCAAAATCATCATCTTCTGATATTTTAGGTAAGCCGGCCGGAACTTATACTCAAACAGTAACGTATACTGCAACAGCTTTATAAATTAATTTTTCATATTAATATTTTGTGATTTGGTGTTTCGAAGGCTTCCTCAGGGGGCCTTTGATTTGGTATGTATTGAACCGAGATAGCTAAAGTTCAAAATCCGGTAATTTATATTACGACAGCTTTATAATAGAAATAGCAGTAATTTATATATGCCCTCAACATTTTCTAAGTTTTGAGGGCTTTTTCATTTATCATATGAATAAACCTTGTAGTGATTTTACTACACGAACTTCCTTTTTCCACTACAAAGAAAATTTTAGCACCACTATAAATTTGCAGTATACAAAAGATAATAATTAAATAAAAATAACAATAAAATATTACTGCCATGACAAAACTAATTACAATCACAGCCTTAACTTTTGGAGCAATCCTATTTGGAACTAATAATGTTCAAGCTCAAAATACAACCGCAACTACAACCGTAAACATCACCCTGAACGATGTGATCTCTATCGATGCAGGAAGTACAGCCATTGGTAATACGGTAGATTTTAACTATGTTACTGCAGCAGACTATAACTCTGATCAGACAATTACTAAAGCCAACTCTTTAAAAGTTACTTCCACAAAGAATTTTAATGTTAAAGTAAAAGCAGGAGGCGCTAATTTCATGAACGGAACGAATTTAATCCCTGTCAATGTTCTGACAATCAAAGCCGCTACAGCAGCCGGAACCATGGGCGGAACAAAAAATACTGTAGTTTTATCTGCAACGGATCAGAATTTAGTTACTAACGCTCCTCTTGGAAGTGCCTTAACATTGAATCTGGATTACACTATTCCAGCGGCAAAATCATCATCTTCTGATATTTTAGGTAAGCCGGCCGGAACTTATACGCAGACAGTAACGTATACTGCAACAGCTTTATAAATTAATTTTTCATATTAATATTTTGTGATTTGGTGTTTCGAAGGCTT
>NZ_JCAIOM010000009.1:0-149658 GCF_059587025.1 Chryseobacterium sp. DZ-32 | reverse complement strand
GTAAACATCACCCTGAACGATGTGATCTCTATCGATGCAGGAAGTACAGCCATTGGTAATACGGTAGATTTTAACTACGTTACTGCAGCAGACTACAACTCTGATCAGACGATTACTAAAGCGAACTCTTTAAAAGTTACTTCCACAAAGAACTTTAACGTTAAAGTAAAAGCAGGAGGCGCTAATTTTATGAATGGAACCAACTTAATTCCTGTCAATGTTCTGACGATCAAAGCCGCTACAGCAGCCGGAACAATGGGTGGAACAAAAAATACTGTAGTTTTATCTGCAACGGATCAGAATTTAGTTACCAACGCTCCTCTTGGAAGTGCCTTAACATTGAACCTGGACTATACTATTCCAGCGGCAAAATCATCATCTTCTGATATTTTAGGTAAGCCGGCCGGAACTTATACGCAAACAGTAACTTATACCGCGACGGCTTTATAATAAAAAAGAAACTTTTATCATCGCTGTAGATTTTTCGTGTTCATAAAGAACAATTAAATAAAAATAACAATAAAGTATTACTGCCATGACAAGACTAATCACAATCACAGCCATAACTTTGGGAGCAATCCTATTTGGAACTAACAATGTGCAAGCTCAAAATACAACCGCAACCACAGCTGTAAACATTACCCTGAATGATGTCATCTCTATCGATGCAGGAAGTACAGCAATTGGTGGTATAGTTTCCTTTAACTATGTTACTGCAGCAGACTATAACTCTGATCAGACAATTACCAAAGCGAACTCTTTAAAAGTTACTTCCACAAAGAACTTTAATGTAAAGGTAAAAGCAGGGGGACCGAATTTCGTCAATGGTTCAAACTCAATCCCAGTGGATGTTTTGACAATCAAAGCTGCAGAAGCTTCCGGAAGTATGGGCGGAACAAAAAACGACGTGGTTTTATCCCCAGGAGAAAGAACTTTAGTATCCAATGCTCCTCTCGGAAGTGCCTTAACACTGAATCTGGACTACACCATCCCGGCAGCAAAATCATCATCTTCAGATATTTTAGGTAAACCGGCCGGAACTTATATACAAACAGTAACGTATACCGCGACTGCTTTATAATAAAAATTTTAGTTTAAAAGGTTCCTTTTGCTATGTTTTCAGTAGTTTTGGGAATCTTTTATTATTAAACTATTTACGCCATGCACAAATTCATTCCCCTTTTCATTTTCTTTATCCTTACAGGATCTTCTTCACTTCTGGCACAAAGTATTTCTATGTCGCCTACACGTTTGTTTTTTACCGGCAATCCGGGAGAAAAAGTAACAAAGACAGTCACGCTTCAGAACAGCTCGGATAAGGATTATGTCTTTAATCTCAACTCTAAAGACTGGTTCAGAGAAGAAGACGGAAATAAGGTTTATCTTGAAGCAGGCAGTTCAAAAACGTCTAATGCTTCCTGGGTATCTACCTTAGAAAACACTGTAACAGTTCCTGCGAAAAGTACAAAGGAGATTGCAGTAACCATGCAGATTCCTGCAAACGCATCACAATCTGCCGTTACGAACAGTATGTTGTTTTTTACTCAGCTTCCTCAGCAGGCAGATAAGGCACGTGTTCAGAACGGTATTGGTATTATCACCTTATTTGAGGTGGGACTTCACATCTTTTATACTCCACCGGGAAACCATGTAAAAAGTCTGGATATTACCAATATTGCAGAAGTGAGCAATGAGAATGCAGCGAACAGAAAAGTCGCAGTAAGCATTCACAATGATGGAAACACCATTAATGATGCTACCGTTGAGTTTGAACTCACCAACACAGACAGTGGCAAAGAAATAAAATTACCCGCAATTTCAATCTCCATGCTTCCGGATACCAATCAGGTCGTTCAGTTTTCTCTACCGGAGAACATTTCAGGGAACTTTTTTGGCGTGGTTATCGTCAAAATGGCAGAATCCAATGATTTACGTGTAGGAGAAAAAAACTTTAAATTTTAATAGTAAGTCTTGAAACCACAGAATGGAATATCAACCTCAGTACTAAGAAGAACAATCTTATTTTTTATATTTGTTCTTCTGCACTTTTCGTGGGCCTTTGCGCAGGAAAAAAAGGATATTCAAATCCATTTTGAAAACGACAGTTTAGCTGTTGAAAAAGGTTCTACCTTTACTAATTTCCTGATTATTGAGAATAAAAGTTCTGAAGAGATTATTATTAAGAATATTATTCCTCAGGAAAACTATCCGGGATTACTTTTCTATCCCAAAAATGACTTTACCTTAGGCGCTGGTCAGTCTAAAAATCTTCCTGTGAAACTGATTGCCAACGTGGATTTTATGAAACTAAGATCCAATAAGATCCAATTCCAGGTTTCGTACGCCACTCCAACGGTCACCAGAACTGAAAGCGCCTCGTTCTTCGTTGCTAAGGGCGAGAACAAAAATATCGCAGTTTATACCGCCAGCTACGAAAATTTCATTAACCCTGCTTTACCTCAATCCTCAATTCTGCTGACTGTAGAAAATCAGGGGTATAGTAAACGCACCGTTAAAATTGATCTGCAATCCATTCCTGATGGTTTGGAAATTTTGCCAAAACAACAGACTGTATCCCTGGAAGGTTTGGAAAAACAAACGGTTGAGATTAAAATTGCAGTCAGAAAACAGAATACACTTTATCCGGAATTTAATATTAATGCAATTGTCACAGACCTTCTTGATAATAAAATCGTGGGAAGCAACACGCTCTATTTAGTCATTTTATCGCACAACAGACAGATTGCCCGTGGAAATGAAGCGGTGAGCGGAAGTAACTTTGCGGAAATGAGCTATAATGAAAACAGTTCAGGTTTCAATTATCTCCAGTTGAGGGGAAACACAGCATTTCGTGTTACTGATAATGTAAAATCGCGCTTCAATATCGGTGCAGATTACTATGTTGAAGACGGCCTGTATAATCTCTATGATACCTGGCTGGAACTGGAGAGAAAAAATACGGTATTACGCTTGGGAAATGTTAACAGCAGCGATTACGATTACCCGGTTTTCGGAAGAGGCGGGAAGGTTTCTACCAGATTTGGTAAAAATAATCAGATTGAAGTTCTTGCGCTGGAAAATAATTATAATCTGTATGGCACTTTTTTCCAACAAACAGAAGGATCTACCATGGTAGGTACAAAATATGCTTTTGGGAATGCTAAATCTTTTAATGGGAAAGTGTCTTATATATTCGACCATGATCCGCGCTTTAACGTAGATACGCAGGTAGCGAATGCGGTAACATCATTGTTAGTCAGCGATAAACACACCATCCGAACGGAGGTGGGAGTCAGCCAGGAAAAAGGTCTTTTGAACAACGATGAAAATGCAGGAGCTTTACTGGGAGCCAATTACGAAGGGAAAATAGGGAAGTGGGATATACAATCTGTCAATTCCTTTGCGACCAAAAGTTATGCAGGGATCAAAAGGGGATCCTTTTTCTCAAATCAGAGGATCGGCCGCCAATTTTCTACTGCTCAGCGCGCTTTTATACAATATCAGAACTCGCAGATAGAGCCTGAGTTCCTGAGTTTCCAGAGCGAGCCAATCCAACCTGGGAACACCGCTAATTTGCGTTATTATTTCAACAGTACAGAAGCTTTGGGACTAGGATATCAGTTTTCTTTAAAGAAATGGAATTTTCTACTGTCTCCAAAGGTTGAAAAGCAAAAAACAGCTAATTTTTACACATCACAGGAACTTTTTTCCTATAGGTTGGAAGCCAACATCAGTACTACTTTAGGTGCTCACGGATTGAACCTTACGGCGGAATATTCTTATTCAAAAGAGAATGATAAACCAGACTGGTTCAACAGTTTGAAAACAACCTTGTCTTACAGATATAAGTCATTCTCCCTCAACGGAACGGCCCAATGGAACGCAACAAGTGTCTTTGATTTAAATTCTTATTATAATGTAAACCGTAATTTCGCCAACTACAATGTATACGCCTCTTATAATTTCCAGATGTTTAATCATAATCTGACCGGATCTTTTTCAGCAGGAACCTTTTATTCGCAACTGTATCAAAATTTAAACAGCAATATCACAGGTAATCTGGAATATAAGATTTCGCCTTCCTGGTCCACCACAGGCTATTTTAATCTTTCCGGGTATAAATCTACCGCTGAATACGCAAGCAGCGGCAGTTATTACCAGTTCAGAGCGGGGATTAAAAAATATTTTACCACCGCTACGGCTCTTGGAAATCATAAAGTGGCTTTCCAGTTCTTTGAAGATAAAAATTTCAATGGACTTCTGGAATCCGGCGAATCGGTACTTGCTAATGAAATTGTAAAACTGGACAATTATGTAGCGATGACGGATAAGAATGGAAAAGTAGTCTTTCAGAATGTGCCCGAAGGTACTTACACACTGAAAGTGAACGAAAATGCAGGTGCCCGGTTGATGATGGATCCTTCCATTATGGTCCATAACAATATTAACCGCAAAGTGGGCCTGGTAAAAAACATCAGGGTAAGCGGGAAATTAACAGAGATCAGGCAGGCCTATGATGTTTTGGAAACGGATGTAACAGGAATAGTGGTGTATGCAAAAGGTGAAGATGGTGCAATCTATACTGCTGTGGTTAACCAAAGAAATGAGTTTGAGTTTTTCCTGAAAGATGGAAAATACAACCTCTATATTGAAAATGACAAATACAGCTATACACAACCTACCCAAACGATTCTGGTAACAAAAGAAGGGTATTCAAAAACCGTGGTTTTTGAATATAAGAAGAAAGACACCACCATTAAGGTGAAAAAGTTTTAAATTTAAAAGTATGAAAAAGATGAGGGCTTTTCTAATAGGAATTTTTATTGTTTTCTGCGGGTCTGCAGCCTCGAAAGCTCAGGATGTGTACCTGTCGGTTCCTGAAAGTAATATTTTTAACAGGACCGAATTTACCTCAGTACCTACAAGGGTAATGACGAACGCCAACAGAACCAACTGGGATTATGCCTTTTTGGGATTACTCCCAACCGCACCTACATTTACCTCTGTTTCAGGACCAACTTTTACTCACTCTTCTTCTTCACTTACTTTACCTTCTTCCACGCTTCTGTGGCAGTTGGAAAGTATGGGCGGCCAGCTGCCCTATACCGGAATTTCAGGCTATTTGCCAGGTTTTCAGTCGTTCAGTACAAGCGCTGTAAAATGGTTTGAACCGCCATCGATCAGTCTCGCGGGAGGATTCAACCGGGGAAACATCAATTTTACATTTAAAATTCCTGCCTCACAATTTACGGCCAATGCTTTCCGTGCCGGGAATTACTCCATGGATATCACTCAGAATTATAATGACTTCACACCCCGTAATTTTAAAACAATTTTAATTATTCCTTCATCTATACGATGGGTTGCAAACTCTTTAACAAAATACATAGAAATTTCTTCTTTGAATGACTATCGGAATACAAGCACTCGGGTGTGGGATTTGGGAAATACGGAAATCGCGAATACGGTTGATTTTAATTTTGGGGCGAAAGCTGCTTCCGCAAACATTCAGTTTACTTCTTCTAAAGGGGTTCCGGGAACCAGAAATATTGCCAGCATTAAATTGGGGAGTAACGGATCTGCACTTACCACCAAAGCTTTATCTGCCGATTTTCAGAATTTTTCCGCGGCTAATTTCAGTGTTGCAGCGGGAAACCGAAACAGCTTCACTCCCCAGCTTTATGTGTCTGCGGAAGATTTTAAAAACTTCTTTTTTGAAGCCGGAACCTACACGTTTGAATTGAACTTCAATGCCAGCAGTACAGATAACTCCATTAACAGCCTGCAAAATACGGCTGTTCAGTTGAAGGTGCTTCCCCTGTCGGAGATCACCATTCCCAGTTCCGGGCGCAATGTCAACTTCAATTTTAATACTGCTGCCCATTACACGGATGGTCAGTCACAAATGATTCCCAACCAGATTATGTTGTCTAATAATGAAAATTTTGAGCTCTATGTAAAATCGGACGAAAATTATTTCAAGAAAGGCGGTTTACAGACCAACATTAATTCCAATATATTACAAATTGGTGTGGATGGAAGTTCTGTAAGTGTACCTTTATCCAAAACTCCTCAAAAAATACTCTTTAACGGAGCTCCGGTTCTGGATCGGGGACTAAATGTAAGATACACCATTTCGCCTGCGGGTGCCCAAAGTTTGGTAGGGAAGGAAAATACCACTTACTCTGTCAATGTGTATTATAGTTTTACGGCAATTTAACCCTACTTTCTGAAATAGTTTTCTTATAGATCCGTTTAATAGCGATAATTCATTCTGAGCGTATTTTGTCCGGGCATTTTACAGCTGTACTTCCGTGATAGCAATTGACCGAAACCACAAAACTTTCCAAAAGATTTCCTGAAGTATCTCCATAGATGCGTCTTCTTTTTTGATGAGTTTCCTTCATCAGCCCTATATTTTTAGTACCTGTGGATGTATTTTGGTAGTCTGGCTATCAATGATTGCCACTTCAGTCTGCCATTTTTATCCTGTATCATTCAGCTTTTTGTGATCAGTAATCTGTTGATACTGTTCTATATTTCACCTTTTCTCTATTTTCGATACTACCGGTAAACAGTCTGCCAGAGTCAAAATTCTCATGGAATCTGACACAGTCTTTTTTGTGAGATAAAACAGGACCTGTATTATTTCAGGTAAATCCCATTTGATTTTTTTTTCACTAATATGATATTTTTTATAACTTGCCAGCTCCTGGAAGAAAGGTCTGAACTATATGTTTTTATTCGTATTTAAACAATATAACTCTTTCTGCCTTCTTTCAAAAAACAATTCAAACAGCTTCTAACCGTGATACTGAATTTATGAATGATTTTATCAACGAACTACAATTAAAAATCGAAAGACTTGAAAACGAAATTAATTTCAAGAACGGACTGATTTCGATATTGTCTCATGACTCAAAAGAACTGTTTGGAACCTTTCTTTGGCTTATCGAAGAGCTGGAGCAAAAGACTATAAGTGAGGAAGATTTTTTTAAGTTATTGCCGCAGATAAAACGTGATGCCCGGAAGAATCTGCAAACGATTCAGGACAGCATTACCTGGCTAAAAACACAATACGGGGAATTTAAGATTAAACCCGTTACAATCATGGTGATGGACCTCTTTCACTATTTAGAAGAAAAATACACTGTTAAATTAAAAGAAAAAAACGTTAAATTTTATTTTAAAGGAGATCACAATGCATTTCTTACAAGCGATCGCCTGTTGCTCGAATATGTTTTGGATAAAATTTTTAACAACGCGGTAAAATACTCCTTGCCGGGTCAGGATATTTATTTTCAGGCCGTTACAGAAGGTGATCAGGTTGTACTTTCTGTAATTGATTCCGGAACCGGAATAAATGAAAAGTATTTATCGGGGATCTACAATTATGATAATCCCATATTTCTGGGAACTGCAGGCGAGAAAGGAGTTGGATTAAGTTTGAAAATTGTAAAAAAATTTATATCCTTGCTGCATGGAAACATCCAGATCATTTCCGCTGAAAATAAAGGTACTACGGTTTCTCTTTTTTTACGTAAATTTATAGAATGATGGGTTCAAAAGTAAACATTCGCATTGTTGTAGCAGACGATCATGGTATCGTCCGGATGGGTTTGATACAAACAATCAAACGATTCAGACCCGATGCCATAATTTCAGAAGTAGAGGATTATAAATCACTGTACAAATTGATTCTGAAAGAAGAATTCGATCTGGCCATCATGGACGTTAATATGCCCAATGGCACTGTTCAGGAAGCAATAGATTACATAAAATTACATCAACCTGAATTAAAAATTCTAATATTTTCTTCACAGGATGAAGAGCTGTATGGAATGCGTTATCTGAAAATGGGAGCTGGCGGCTATCTAAGTAAGCTAAGCTCCACTGAAGTCATTGAAACTGCTTTGGCGGCTATGCTCAGTAAAGGACGGTATGTCAGTGATAATATAAAGGAAGCTATTTTTTTAGAATCCTTAAATGGCACGACGAAAAAATCTCCCTTTGAAGCGCTCTCAGACCGCGAATTGCAAATTGCCAATAAGCTTGCGGAAGGTCTTCCCCTCAAAGAAATTTCTAATCAGCTGAATCTCCATTCATCGACGATCAGCACTTACAAAAACAGGTTATTTGAAAAACTGAAAATACGATCCCTACCCGAATTGGTGGACATTCTCAGGCTGTATAATCAGTAAAAATGCTATCACAGAAGCTTTAGACTAAATAGTTGCAGACGGGCCACTTTTTGCTCCGGTTCGTAAGTTTTGGAACCTTAGAAGACATCTCTAAGGTCTGTGCTTTGAGTCATATATCGGTATATCATATCATTCTGTCTTTCAGGTTGATTTTTAATATGCTGTTTCATTTTCTTCCCTTGTCCCTGTTAACACAATTAAATAATAATACAACAATGTTGCTGTTGCATTAAGAATAGTATATTTTATCTTATTTTCTGATATCCTGAATGATTTTAAAGAAGATCTTTTTCATTTACAATTTTTTCCGGCCAGGCAAAGCCTGCTCCTCCGTGCAGATATCTTTCCGTTTCGAGGTAAAAAGTATTCACTCCCTGTAGTCCCACTCCTGCATAATAAACGAATTGGTCTACGTGTTCCTGATATTCTCCAAACTCACGGTATTCGCTGTGTAAAGTCATGAAACCTGCCATTTCTTCGTTGTGAATACGAAAAGTTTCTGAACAGGCTTCTGCCAATGAAAGATTGTATTGTTGCTGTAAAACAAAAACGAGATTAAAAACCTCAGTTCCTTTCGCCATTTCTTTAGGCAGAGAATGAATATCGTTCTGCCATGCCACAGTTAAGGTCATATGAGATATCATTTTCTGAAAAACAATGTGTTCAAATATATGTTCAGGTAAAACGAGACCTGACTCTATCTCACCAAAAATCAGATACGGCCGCATAAGAACTGAATATTCGCGGATGGTTTTGAAAAGATGGAGTGATGGTGGCCGTTCAGCCTTCTTGTAAGGATATTCGAGCTCAATTCCATACCGGAACGATTGATAAAAATAATGTATGAAACGTTCTACCCATATCGCAGGCATTAATGCACGGAATTCGTCCCTTATTAATGCTATGTGTTGATAAAGTGCATTTTCTTCGGGTTTTGGCTGCTCTCCTCTGAGAATTGCTGTACATCGATTTCTCATTTGTTCCATTTCCTTGGGAGATGAGTGTTCTACCTGATCGTCGAGCACAACATATTGCAGCATGAATCTATTGCAAGGGATACTTTGCTCATAAGTGAGGTCTGGCCACATACGCGCAGTACACATATGTAACCTCATTTTCTTGTATTTTTCACGTTGTTTTTCTGTCAGGAAAGTATAGTCGTTATCAATCCATCCTTCCATATCTTTTCCCATTTGTTCAGCATGCGGGCTGATAAGGTCCGGCCATGGATAATAGCCGCGTGGTAGGTAATCTTTTGAATGATATTCTTCGGGTTTCATTTTATTAAAGTTTAAGGTTGTTCTGGATTTACTTTTTTACAGCTTGTTTATATCTGATTTAATTTGTTTTTCATCTCTTCTGCATCCGGAAATTCCATGGCATTATAACGGGCTAATTTGGTAGAAATATTTTTCCAGCCGCTTAATACCATACTCATATAATGCACCCAGTTGACTACGGCATCCTGCCATTCTCCAAAATCCGGAAGAGAAGCCTGTAAGGTGATAAACTCTTTCAGGTCTTCATTATGGAGACGCAGATCCTCCAGACAGGCTTCTTTCAAAGACATTTGGCGTTCGTGCTGTATCACTTTCACAATATTGTAATAAATACTCTCTGTGGCTTCATCTTTCATTACAGACTGTACTTCATTGAAAAACGTTACCAGATGGCACGCTAATGCCTGTAGACGACGAATAACCGGATGGGCATGAATTTCAGGAGGCAGAATGACTCCGGTTTCAACTTCTGTAAGCTGCAGAAAAGGATACAGGCATATAGAATCTTCTCTCAGGGCAATACACTCGGTGATTGTTGGGAATGTTTTATTTTTTTTATACTGCACCTCTGTTTTTAATCCATTAAAGTACCTGCTGATCATTTGTGTGAACCGGGAAATTGATTCCTGTGGAATGAACTGCTGCAGTTCCTGCCTTAATGAGCCCAGCATTGAACCTAAGGGAATTGGAGACTGTGCCGCACTGAGTTCACCATTCAGAATTGCAATTGATTGCAAATGCACATAATCGATGTCATCAGGTTCACTTTCCTCATATAGATCATCATTGTACAAAGTCCAGAGCATAAGCCTGCAAATAGGTTTAAATCGTTCGGCTGATGCGGTAGGAAACCACTGCGCTGCAATGTGGGCCGTTTTTGTTTTTTTGTATTTCCTGCGGACATCAGGATTTTTTTCATAGAGCCAGAGATATTCTCCGTCGATCCATTGATGCTCTGTTATTTCCTGCAATTGATCTGCATAAGGATTTTTTAAAGTGGGAAACGGGTATCTGAACTTTCTGTGAAGCAGTTCAAGCGTGTTAAAATTTTCATTACTCATGATTATATGTTTTTAATGGTTTATTTTTTAGTTTATCATTTTTTAACTCAATAGAGGATATCATAAAAAATGATAAGCTTTGCCCAAAAAATGATATACAGTAAAACTAGCTGTATATCAAAAAGATACAATCATAAATAATGAAATGAAGTTACAAATTAAATTATAATTAAACTGTAATTTTATTTAAAAAATTACTGAGAGATCATTTAATTAGTGTGGGAATCAATTCCATTAGAGGTAAATAAACTGGTAACAGATCCTCTTGTTGGAAAGTAGCCAATTTCAGATGATAGTGGATTTTAACCCGGAAGTTTATATTTTTGTAATGCTATGCACAATCAGCTGAACCAACTTATTTCAAAAAATGTAAAACTCTCAGATTCAGAAAGAGAGCTTTGTTATCGGTATTTCGAACCTGTATTGTATCCAAAAAACAGAATAATTGAGGAAGAAGAAAAAATACCAAAGTACCTGTATTTTGTGGTTTCAGGTTTTGTGCGGCTGTTCCATTACAATGATAAAGGAGATGAGATAACCACACATATCAACTGTCCTCCTGGCTTCATTACATCATATACCAACTTTGTCAATCAGAATAAATCTGAAGAAAATCTCGAGTGTATTACCGAATGTGAGCTTTTACGCATCACAAAAGCTGATCTCGACCTGCTTATCCACCAGAGTCCTGCGTTTAAAGATTTCAGTTTTTTGGTATTTCAGCAATCGTTGTCCTACAATGAAAAACGGGCAAAGGATCTTGCAACATTGACTGCTGAAAAGCGTTATTTAAAGTTGATAACAGAAAATCCTGAAATTCTGCACAATGTCCCGATGCAGTATATCGCTTCTTTTTTAGGGATGAATCCTAAAAGTTTGAGCCGTATCCGCAAGCAAATTATTAGGTAACATTTGTGAATTGATTTTGAATGGGCATAAGTGAAATTTGCATTATCATTTAAAATCAAAAGATATGACACGCAAAAACTTAGTATTGGTATCAGGTGCGAACGGCCATCTGGGCAATAATCTGGTAAGATTACTTATAAAAGAAGGATTTCATGTTAGGGCCTCCGTTCGCAGCATCCAAAATAAAGAATGTTTCAAGGATCTGAACTGCGAAGTAGTTCAGGCTGACATTACGGACAAAGGTTCCTTTGTTAAGGCTCTTCAAGGGGTTCATACATTTTATGCTGTAGGTGCATCATTTAAATTGTGGGCTAAAGATCCAAAAAAGGAAATCTACGATGTCAATATGAACGGAACCCGAAATACGATTGAAGCTGCTGCTGAAGCGGGCGTGAAAAGAATCGTTTATGTAAGTTCCATTGCAGCTTTGGATTACACCCATCTTCCTGCTAAAGAAAGTAATGGGTATAATCCTGACCGCCGGGATATGTATTATAATTCGAAAAACGATGGTGAGAAACTGGCTTTTCAACTCGCTGAAGAATTAGGAATAGAACTGGTGTCCGTAATGCCGGGAGCAATGATAGGTGGCGAAGCATTTCTTCCTTTGAATGTGTCCTATGGTGTACTGAAGTTAATTTTAAATAAACAAATACCAATGGATACCCAAATAACCCTTAATTGGGTAGATGTAAAAGATGTTGCCGAAGGATGTTACCTTGCTGCTCGGAAAGGACACTCAGGAGAACGATATATCTTAGCTAATGAAAAATGTATGACTATTACCAACACTACCAGATTAGCTCAAAAGCTTTATCCTGAACTGAAAATCAAAGTGCCGGGTTCTGTTCCTAAATTTGTCCTCTATACCATTGCCGGATTAATGGAACTTTCAGCCAAAATTAGTGGGAAACCTCCTGTATTAACTACAAAGGATATTGCAATGTTTTCAGGACTACAACAGAATTTTGATATTTCCAAAGCCAGAAATGAATTGGGTTTTAATCCGAAAAATCCCGAACAGGCCGTAAGAGAAGCTTTGTGCTATCTGATGGAGCATAAAAATTTGCTGTAATCACCAGTTCCGATGACAGAAATTCAATCTATTTAAAAAAATGTTGGGAAAAGAGTAACTTGTATTGTTAACTTAGATGGAGGAGGTATTTTTTGAATACTTTTCCATCTTTTTTATTTTTAATGTATTTTTAATGTGAATGTATTTTCTTCAAATTCAAGTTTTTTGGCCAAAATCGACCGTTTTGTAATGGTGAAAGTTCAATGCAATCCGGCTGCATGAAAAATGGTTAATCCTTAGTTTATTTTATATGATCAGCATCATAAGATAAATACTATTATTCTTCTACATTTGTAATAATAAGATAAAAGAAAATAAGAAATAAGAACAGCAAACCTAAACTAAAATTATCATCAGTTGTTAGGAACTTATTTTCATCAAATGGCAGAAAGGAGCATATTATTACCTTTTGAAAGATGTATTCAACGACCGAAATAATAGATTATTGTTACCATTAAAAAACGATTATCACGGTTCTATGGCTAATAATATTGTGGTATTGCCAGTTAATGCATAACTGCATTATTCCCCTATGATTATGTCGAATATTCCCCACAGCGTTACAAAGGGAGATACTGTATTCCCAATATAACTATACTGTAACGCTTACATGCGAATACCAATATTTTCTATACCTCAAACTTTACCTTATTGCTACCAGCCTTAATTCATACGGGTCGGGGAAAATAAATTAGATAGCTATTCGGAGTTGAAAATTACGAAATAATGTTCAGCAACTATGATTTTTATTCCTTCAGAGATAAAAAATCAATCTGAGTTGTTTAAAACTTGCACTTAAAAGACTGCCGGTTTTATTGAGATATTCATTCGTAACTATAACCAAAAAATTGAATAATATGATTATCGATGAAAATCTTTTGCTCGAAAACGGAGCAGTTTACGAAAATTATCCCGCAAAGGAAACTATTTATGAAATGGGAGGTATTCCCCATTATTATTTCCAGATTGTTACGGGAACAGTAGAATTAAATAATTATCATGAAGATGGTAAGGAATTTACCCTGAACATTATTTTTGAAGGTCAAAGCTTCGGAGAGTCTCTGCTTTTTGGAGATAAGAATTACCCGATGAATGCCGTTGCCCGAACCGATTGCAAAATTATCAGATTACCAAAATCCAACTTTTTGAATATATTGAGTGAAAATATGGAGTTGGTTTTTACCATGTTTCGTTATCTTTCCGACCGGCTTTTTTATAAATATGTAATACTGTTTAGTAATTCAGCCACAGACCCGGTACCAAAAATAAAATCTTTACTGGATTATTACAAGGAAAATTCATTAAAGCAAAAATCTTATCCTTATCAGGTCCCGCTTACCAGACAGCAGATTACCAATTTAACGGGTTTACGTGTTGAAACCGTAATACGGACCATTAAAAAGATGGCTGCGGATAAACTTCTTAAACTTGATGGACGACGGATTTTGTACTGATCATTTAGAACAGTATTCTCAGCAGTTATACTACAGATGTCCTATATAACAACTACTGGTTGTTAAATACAACTATAAATAGCGGTAAAACAACTCAAAGTATTCATTAATATAAGATATCCGGGTGGTGCACTGATTATCTTTGTATCGTTAAATGAAATAAAAAACTTATCAATTATGGATACGAAGATATTAGGCAATAAAATAGCGATGGCCCGAAAAGAAAAAAATATGTCTCAGGCCCAGCTTGCCCAGCTCATCTATATTAGTCCGCAAGCCGTTGGAAAATGGGAAAGGGGAGAATCTGTTCCGGATATCCTAACCATCAACCAGCTTGCTGATATTTTAGATGTTGATCTCAACTATTTTTCAGAAAATTACCCATCTCAAAATGAAAGAGCAGGTCTTAAGAGTATTGGCCCAATAGAAAACTCAGCACCGTTTGATCAGGCTGATATACCAGAGCAGCTTAACACATTCAAAGGCAGCAATCTTTCACAAACAGACTTTGCAGGCGTTACTGCACATCATACCAAATTTGTAGCCAATTCACTGTCTGGATCGGATTTTTCTGGGGCTGATCTTACCGGAAGCCTATTCAAAACCAGCGATGTGCGTGATTCCAATTTTGAAGAAACGAACCTGACAGACTGCAGCTTCTCCACACTTGATCTATCAGGATCAGATTTTAATAAGGCTATTCTTATCCGGACTGAATTCAATAGAATTGGTCTGGGGAAAGTTAAATTTACTGATTTAACAATGAAAGATGTAAAACTGAGAATGATTGATCTTAAAGACACAGTGTTCCAGAAATGTACTTTTGATGGTGTACATTTTAAATATTGTGATATACGGGAAATGTCTCTGGAGGATCTTACTTTCATTGGTGTAAGATTTGACAGGGTTTCATTGGAAGGCGTTACTTTTAAGGATTCAATATTAAATAATGTATCTTTCATTCCTTCTTTTTCTCTCACCAATAAGTATTATCGTGCTATTAAAACGATCCACTTTGACAATGTAAAGATGGATAAACTAACATTTGCTTCCCTCAAAGGCCTGGGAGCTGATTTGTCTGAAGTCACCATTATTTAAATAATCCATTGCCATATTCAACAGAAAACAGGACATCTCATATTGATGATGTCCTGTTTTCTGTTTTATTTTTGAAAGTTTCTGTGAGAAAACTATAATTTTATTTAAAAATTTTTTCACAGAGCATTGGTAGAAATATTCATTTAAATTCTGGAAATGTAATTTTTAAACTACAGAAACAAGATATAATATTACAAGACCGGCAATTTGTTTTTACATGGAGCAAATAAATTTTTCAGCTCTCGTGTATTAAATTTGTACCATCATTAAAATAAAGTAGTTCAATCCTTAAAAAATAAAAGAATTATTTAAGTCAGTAATGATGAAATACAAATGAAAGAACAATAAAAATATATTTAAACTCTCTAAAGTACTCCCCAAAAGCTATATATAGAACAATACATTTATCTCAGGTTGTAAAGCCTCTATAAAATTTTTATTCTTTTTGTTTATCCTTAAGCAAAAAGCCGTTTTTTTCTATTCCAATTTTAAGTAAAGTGATATTTTTTTATTTGTGCTATGAATGCACAAGTTGATATAAGATCATATTTACTTGCTGGCCTCATATCTATTCACTTCAAAAAAAGTTTAAACACTAATATAAAAGCAATGAGAAAAAATTTAACAACTTTATTAACGGTAGCCTTGTTAACAGCTTCTTCTGATATTTTTGCACAGACCACAGGTGTAGGGGTGAATACTACAACACCTAATTCCACATTGGATGTTAATGGAAAACTAGGGGTTGCTGATATTGACGGACTTCAGGCGCCGAGGCTTACCCGAGCACAGCTTTCTGCCAAAGGGGATTCTCTTTATGGAGCTGATCAAAAAGGAGCATTGATATATATAACAGATATCTCAACAGGTAATAATACCGGACCTAGAACGAATATCGACAGTATCGGGTATTATTATTTTGATGGTACAGTATGGCAAAAACTGATCTATAATAATATTTATAATGCAGATGGTACACTTACCAATACCAGAACGGTTTACCAGAATGGAAAAGATCTGAAATTTGAGAATCAACAGACTACAACCATTAATAACAGTTCCGGTCTTGGGATTATACAGGATTCAGGAACAGGAACAAGATCTTCAATGGGTTTTTCCAATGGTGGCAATTACTCATTATTTATTTATTGTGATACTGACTCGGCAGCACAGATTTCTGCTACAGGCAACAGTACGGTACTTTCTATTGGGACCGGTTATACAAATACTCCCTCAGGTATTGATTTTGTGACAGCTCCGGTGGCGGGAGATCGAGGAACAGTACAGTCAACCATAGAACCGGATGGGAATTTTTTTATTCATCAGAAATTGGGCATAGGATATAATAGCGGTATCACATTCGGATCGGAAAGATTAAAAGTAAATGGAAGCATTGCTACAACAACAGCTACTTATCCGGATTATGTATTTGATCAGTATTTTAACGGGATTTCAAATATGAATTCAAATTATAAATTTTCAACTATTTATGATACAGAAAAGTTTATTCAGGATAATAAGCATTTGCCCGGGGTAACTTCTATTAAAGAGTTAGAGAAAACGAAAGATGGATATTCTTTTGATATTACCCGATTATCAACCCAAACTCTGGAAAAAGTAGAAGAACTGTATTTACATGTCATAGAACAGCAAAAACAAATTGACTCTCAAAGAGAACAAATTAATGAGCTACTTACCTTGACTCAAAAATTACAGAAGAAAATTAAATCAAAAAAGCATTACTAAAATTGTAATAATAACTTTACGATTCTGATAGATTATAGAGTATAAAAAAGCGGAATATTTATTCCGTTTTTTTATACTCTCAATACGTACTTCAGCCCATCTTTTTGATAATGGGGACGTTTATTTATGTTTGTGGATCTGGTTTCTATCGCCCAGCCTTACAAGATCCACAGCATTTTTAATATTGAGCTTTTTATAAATTCTTGCTTTATAAGTACTCACAGTGGAAAGGTGAAGGTTGAGTTCATTCGATATTTCAATATTCCCATAACCTTTCACCAGGAGATCAAATATTTCCTTTTCTCTTTCAGATAATGTTTCAAGTGGATTGATGGGAGTATCTTTTTTAGCAGATGAAACAAGCTTTTTTACAATATCCGGTGAGTAATAAGTTCCGGTTTCAAAGATTTGGTGAACTGCTTCCAGGATGTTATTTTCATCTGATAATTTATTAATGTATCCATCAGCTCCTTCAATGATGTATCGTACGGCAACATCATTGTCATACACCGAAAAAACAAGGATTTTAAGATTGGGCTGTATTGTTTTTATTTCACCAATCATACTCAAATATTTGCTTTCCGGCATATTGATATCTAAAATCAGCAGGTCAAACGACTCAGCATATAATTTTTCTGTGAGCTCGATATAGGATTTTGCACAGGAAATTTTTACATCTTTGTAGTGGGATTCCAAAATCAGGGTAGTACCTAATCTTACTACTAAGTGATCATCTGCAATAATAATTTTTCTATTCATCTTTTTGTTTTTTATTTTAATTGATATTGTCGTTTATATATAACGATCATATTCATCAGCCTCGTGAAGCTTTTGAGCTGTAATGGATACTATATTTTCAGTGTAAGCAATAAAATTATAAATGGAATCTTTTTCAATATTTCCAAAAAATACAGAAGCACTATTGTCTTTAAGATTAAGATAATTATACGTTATAGAATTGTATCCATCACAGCGTACTAAACCGTTTTCTGTACTCAGCCATATAAATCCATATTTACCTTTAATAATATCTTTTACCCTATTCTGTGGAAGTCCATTATCTGTGTCATACCATACAGAAACTGTTTGCTGGCTATAGCAAAGCAGTATCCAGAATAATAGCAGCAATATAACTGCTTTATGATATATTAAGGATAGTTGATACATTTGTGTTTATTCGATTCAGTTATTATAAATGTAGTGAAAATAAATCATTGTTAAAAGAATTAAATGTCGTTTATAAACTACATAAGACTAGATTAAAAATTACAATATTAGTAATCTATTTTTACAGTAATTATTTTATGCTTCGTATAGATTATCAGACATTTGTGTCAATAATTTTAATGCTTACTAATAATTAAAAGTTAAATCAATTCTCAAATTTTTTAAATGAAATTTCTATTAATATTTCATATTTATGAGATATTTTAACGCTTATTTTTAAATAAATAGCATGTTTTACTTGATTAAATTATGAATGATGTCGCTTTACCTTAAAGAATAAAAATAGGCAATAAGTGAATGAATGTAAATAGAAAGCTAAGTCTGATTAAAATTATAAAAATTACATTTTTGATAGCAATGCTTTTTTGGGAGTTCAACCGGTACTTTTTTACAAGCTGGCAGAATGAATGGAATAGCAATATTCTGCATCTGAAATCAGAAATATATACAGAGAAAATAAATAAGAATAGACAATTTTAATCATTGAAGGGTAATGAAAATAGATAATAAGAAAAGAGTAGACCGTTATATGCTTGTTCAGTTAATTATATTGTCGCTGCTTTTTTTGAACATTGGTATTCTCATGTATTTGAAATACATTTTTGCTATAGAATTTTTTTGCTTAACAGCTTTATTGGTGCTTGTATATGGACTGTTAAAAAACCGGTTTATATTCGAATATGAGCATTCCGGAAAGATAATTTCCATCAAAAGCTATCAATGGCCTTCAAACAGAGGAAAAAGTTTGGTTTTAGAAACGGCGCAAAAGAAAATTGTAAGAATAGAAATAAAGGAACAGACTTTTAGAAAATATTTAATCCTTCTTTTTTTGAATTCTTCAGGAAGAATATTAAGAAAAAATATTGATATTACGTTTTGTAGTGAGAATGAAATCAATCAGCTTTTAAAAGATATATCAAACAATTTAATGAAGAATAGATCAGGAACTTACTTTTTATAAAATGTTGGTTTTTGAGTACAGATTCAGCAGAAAATGAGATTACGGAAATGTATTCTGAGAAATCATTAGATGTGAATTTACTCCTAGAATGTTCAAAATGATTGAAATATGATTTTTTTGTTTCTATTCCTATCATTTAATATGATATGCTCCGCATTACCAGTTAAAATAAAAATGGAGTACAATTTAAACTGACCCGGTTCAGGAAATTTTATATACCAAAGAAACCATAGACTATCTACTGGAACTTTTAGAAGATAAACAGAAAACTTCGTAGAAATCACGAATCACTACGGAATTCCCAAGTCAACATTGAATAAATGGATAAGCAAATACAGACAATAAATACAGGCCCTGATTATAAAAAGATTTACCATGATTTCATAAAGTCCAAATGCCCTGATAAATGGGAAAATGTAAAGCGATATCTGTCAAAAGAATCCATGTCTTTATCAGATGTTTTGAAAGTTAATAACATTATTTTTGTTGACAGGATATCCGAAAACCAAAAATTCAAATCCTATAATAAAGAGACTATTTTTGAAATGCTTACTTATCAAAAAAAACATAAACTAAATAATAGTCAGCTAGCCAGGCATTTTAGATTAAGCCGAAATACTGTCACAAGATGGAAACGTATGTTCATAATATAATCTGCCAGATTGATCACCTAAGGTAATTAGAGCATATAGCTTCGTTTTTTTTCTGAGTTTTTTTAAGAGTATATCTGCGGAGATACTCTTTTTTATTAATTTTCCACAGCATGAAAAAGTTAATAGCTTTTTGATATTAATGATAGAATATTGTAGGGTAATTACTGCATTCTTAAAAACCGGAAACAGAAAAACTTAGAGTGAAAATTTCACTCTAAGTTTTTGCATTTGAATATAAACTTAAAAAACTGTTTTAGTTTTCTTAAAACAGAAGGTATAACCTTGTATTGATGTGTAAGCTTTACGCCAATTTATTTCTTCGCCTGCAGGGACAGGTTATCCAGATAAACAGCCTGATGCACTCCATTCAGCAGAACTTTCAATCCTAAATGTGAATCTTTCTTCAAAGAAACCGTAAATGCTTTTTTCTCTCCTGTTATTTTGGAAGGTTTGGTAATTGCCGTATAGGTTTTTACATCAGAAGGATTATCTACTGAGAAAAGTTCTAATGTTGTTTCTCCTCCGTTATCGGAAAGGTCAAGAGACAGCGTATAGGTTCCGGCTTTAATTTCGGGAGTTACCAGATACATATTTTCTCCCGGATTGCTCATGGAGTAGAATATAATTCTTTTGTCACTTGCATAAAGCATTGCTTTCCCGGATTGAGCAGTCCAGCATTTATGAATATCTTTCCAGGTATCAAAACTTTCTGCAAGAGAGGCCACCGGCTTACACTGTGCTTTAGCTGTTAGAAAGCCTCCTGTCATAACTATTCCCGTAAGTACAAATTTTTTCATGTATTATTTTTATTTATAATGAGTAAAAATAACAAAAAAATGGCTGTACTGGATGCCATTGTTTTATGATTTAAATTAGTTTTAAGATTATTTAGAAAATTGAAAAGAGAATCTTAACTTATACTGAGGTAAAATATTAAAAAGAAATGAAAAAAATACTATTTTTAATGGTCTCAGTAACAGGCATGATACTGACAAAAGCACAAACCATCGAATCCGGCAGCCGAAGCACCTTAGGATATATTAAAAGTGATGGAACGATTGAGAACAGCAGTCATTCCACCGTAGGTTATATCAGGAGTGACGGTACTATTGAAGACCGAAGCCGTTCTACAATTGGCTATATCAGAAACGACGGAACCATTGAAAATAAAAACCGTTCCACAGTAGGTTATGTAAAGCAAGACGGAACAGTAGAAAATAGCAGCCGCTCTACTTTGGGATATATTAAAGAGGATGGAACCGTTGAAAATGCCAGCCGCAGTACAATAGGCTACGCTCATGGTATAAAAAAAGAATGGGTTGCAGTGGTTTATTTCTTTTTTAAACTGTAGAAAAAACGTGAGCTAAGGGCATGCTTTTACTATTTTATCATAAAAATTGTTTCTTTATCTATGATCAGCCCTTATTGGCTTGCAAATTGATACAACAAACTTTATTGAATTTTTGATGACTAATGGCTAGAACGACTGTAACTCTGATTTTCCTTTTAAGTGGTTTTTTCTTTTTAAATGCACAGGAAAAGAAAGATTCGCTGTATTACAAAATAGAAGAATTTTCAGATAAGAGAAAAGTTACCAAATTCATTCACCGCTTTATATTTCGTAGAGAGCCGGATTCCACTTCCGTGAAGTCCAATACTGAAAAGCTTTTACAAAATACTTATAACAAAAAAATTATCAGAAATGTGAGGATAGAAACCATTGACCCTTTTGGATATGGCTCTAATGACAGTAAGGAAATAGGTAAATGGTATGATTGGATAAAGGATCACCTTCATTCCAGTACCAGAAGATCAACAATCAATAATTTTTTGCTTTTTGAAGAAGGAGAAGAATATAACGCCCAAAAGCTCTATGAATCAGAGCGTTTGCTTAGAACAATGCCTTTTATCAACAGAGTTAATATCAGAGTTTCCGACAGCACTTCGAGTAAAGATTCTATAGATGTTGTCGTAAAGGTATTGGATTCCTGGAGTCTGAAGCCGAGAATCAGCTATTCCGGAAGTAAAATCGGTTTGGGAGTTACGGAAGAAAATGTGCTGGGACTGGGACACACACTGGACTTTCTTTACAGAAACGATTCCAAAGAAAAGCAGGATTATCTTTTAGGCAGCTATACTACCCATAATCTTTTTGGTACCTATATCAATGCCCAGATTCTCGGAGAACGGGACTTTTCGAAAAATGAAAGAATTAATTTCAGCCTCAGAAGAGACTTTTTCTCCCCTTTGACGAAATGGGCGGGAGGTTTTACATTTGAATATTTTATGCGGAAAGTTTTACTTCCTATAAATACGGATACTACTTTTCCGGAAGTTCAGATCAAAGTGTACAGTCAGGATTTATGGGGAGGTTATCAGATTCCGGTTTCATCGGATCCTAGTGAAAAAATTTCCAGCAATATTGCCATCATAGGAAGATTCCAGAACTACAAGTACAAAGACAGTCCCGGAATCGATCAGTATCAATATTTCAGTTCTTACAACAGTTTCCTGATGTCTGTTGGATTTATTCAGAGAAACTTCTCAGTTCAGAAAAATATTTTCCAGTATGATTTGCCGGAGGATATTGCTTATGGTAATTCTGTCAATGTCATTGCCGGAGGATTATCAAGAAATAAAGAAGTGAATCCGTATGTGGGAATTTCTGCATCTTACGGACGTTTTACAAAACTGGGATATTTCACGGTGAAAGCACAGTTTGGAAGGTTTTTTAATGAAGACAGCCAGAACAGAGAATCTTTCCGCTTTGATGGAACTTATTTCACCAACCTTATGGACTGGAAATTTGCCAAAGCAAGACATTTCTTCTCTCCAACTCTGGCATTGGGAAATCCACAGCATAATTATTCGTATAAGGATAGGATCAACCTTTCTTCTACAGACGAGTTCCCTGTTTATAATTCTGATTATATCGGGACAAAAAAAATAGTGCTGAGGTATCAGCTTCAGTTGTTTATTAATAAAACCTGGAAGAATTTTCACTTCAGTCCTTATTTAACAACTGCAGTGGGCTGGCTCGGAATGCCTGATGATAAGCTGTTTAAAACTAAGGCCAACACAAAAATCGGGATAGGTGTTTTAATTAATAATCCTTATCTGGTTTTCAACAGGATTCAGATTTCTTTCATGTATTATCCGCGTGTTCCTTTTGATAATAATTCTGTTTTTGATTTTAACAGTAACAGGAATAATCTTTTACCATTGAACAGCTTTGCCACGGATGTTCCTCATTTTGTCAATTTTGGAAATTAATATAACAGACCCTTACATCCGGATTATCTTTTTCAAACCGATCTCAGCAAAAGAAACCTTCCTTGCTTTGGGCAGGGAAGGCTTTGATCAAAATGAGATAAACATTCTGAAAACTACACCACTACATCGATCTTTACATTAATATTTCCGCGGGTTGCTTTTGAATAAGGACATGTCGCATGAGCCGTCTCCACAACTTTTCTGGCTTCATCTATTGCAAGGCCTGGCAGAAGGATTTGTAGGTGAGCCTGCAGGAAAAATCCGTCGTCATTGGTGGCAAGGTCTACAGAGGTATTGACAGATAAGTCCTGAGGAAGAGTAATTCCAGTTTTTGAAGCACCCAAATGCATAGCTCCGATAAAACATGCTGACCATCCTGCTGCCAATAGCTGTTCCGGATTGGTTCCGTTTCCTTTTGAACCGGGAGAGGTTAATTCAATATCTAACTTTCCGTCACTGCTTTTTGCTTCTCCGTTACGGCCTCCGGTTACGATGACATTACCGGAATACAACACTTTACTGATATTGATTACTGTTGTATTTTCTACTTCCTGAATGGTATTTAATTCCATATTTTTATTATTTAGATTAAACGATATTGTTGATTGATATTGTTAAAGTTTTTTTCTTAACTCTTTGAAAGCGGCTCTAAGCTCTTCCGTAAAGACCTGCGGCTGTTCCCAGGCTGCAAAATGGCCGCCTTTTGAGGCTTTATGATAATAATATAAAGTAGGATACGCCTGCTTCGACCAGCTTTCCGGAGCCTGGTAAATCTCATGAGGGAATACCGAAATAGCTACAGGAACTTTAATGTCTTTAGTCTTCTGCGCTTCGGCACTGAAATTATTCTTGTTATTTTCCCAATAGAACCGTGAAGAAGACGCTCCCGTATTGGTAAGCCAGTAAAGGGTAATATCATCGAGGATCGCATCACGGCCAATGACATTCTCGGGATGAAGATCACTTTCACTCCATTCTGCAATTTTTTCGTAAAGGAATGCTGCTAAGGCTGTTGGAGAATCAGAAAGCAGATATCCTGTTGTCTGTGGACGTGTTACCATCATTCCCCCGTAAGCTGCATTTCTTCCAAAGAATGTACTCATTGCATTGTATGCTTTTGCTTCTGAGGCAGAAAGTCCTGACGGGGTGGGATCACCGGCATTGATTGGTTTTACAAGTTCGGCGGGAATAGTAGCCGGCATGGTAAGGTGAATTCCTAAAAGACCTGAAGGAGCCTGTTTTGCTAATGCATCAGAAATAACAGAACCATGGTCACCACCTTCAGAAACATATTTTTTGTAGCCGAGTCTTTTCATCAGTACATCCCATGCACGGGCAACGCGGTCAGGGTTCCAACCAAGCTCAGCAGGAATCTCTGAAAAACCATATCCCGGAATGGCAGGTATAATTACATCAAAAGCATCACTTGCTTTTCCTCCGTATTTTACAGGATCAGTCAAAGGATCTATTGCATTGATAAACTCCAGCGGAGAACCAGGCCAGCCATGAGTAAGAATCACAGGCATTGCATTAGGCTCCTTTGAACGTACATGGATAAACTGGATATCAAGTCCGTCAATTTTTGTTACAAATTGGGGAAGCGCATTCAGTTTATTTTCTACTTTTCTCCAGTCGTATCCGTTGCCCCAATAGGTGATAAGTTCTTTTAACTGCTCAAGCTGGATTCCCTGGGAAGCATCTTTCACAGTCTCTTTATCCGGGAAGCGGGTTTCGGAAATACGTTTTTTAAGATCATCCAGCTGAGATTGTGGAATATTGATGTGAAAAGGACGGATACTGGTATCATTTTTTGATAATAGAGTAGCAGTATCATTTTTTTGCGCCTTAGAAATAGCAGGTGTACCTAAGATAAAAGTTGCTGCTAAAAGAATTGTTGAAATTGTTGTTTTCATTGCTTTGCTGTATTAGATTTTAAATCTGTTTTTTCTTTTTGATGAGACAAAATTATACCCTGAGATACGCCTGGGAAACGAGTAATGTGTTCAAGTAGTCATATTTCACAGTGAAACAGACATTGCAGATGGTGAACAGGAAACAATATGAAGCAGATGAAAAGTAATGCTAAGAAAAATGACTGAGATATTGATCTCAAAAAGGATAAAAAAATAAGCTCCGTTCTTCTATAAAAACGGAGCTTATTTTGTGAAAACATTTTTTTCGATGTTATCCGTGAGCTTCTACAGATACATCATTCCATTCTTCCCATACTCTTAAGCGCTGTTCGTAATTTTGTTTTACGAAAGGAAGTGCTACTTTTCCAAGCAATAAACGCAATGGAGGATTTTCAGTTTCTACTAACTTTATCAATGCAGGAGCTGTAGCTGCTACGTCACCAAAAGAAGTTTCAGATTCTGAGAAAGCCTTTTTAACACCATCGTAAACAGGATTACTTTGTGTATTAATTCCTGTATGCCAGATATTGGAAGCATAGCCATTAGGTTCTACCAAAGTTACATTAATTCCAAAGCCTTTTACTTCTGTTGCTAAAGTTTCGCTTAATCCTTCCAGTGCAAACTTAGATGCATTATAAAGTCCCATGGTTGGTAAAGTAGCCAATCCTAAAATAGAAGAAACCTGAATGATATGACCACTTTTCTGATCTCTCATAATGGGAAGCACCGCCTGTGTAAGCCATAAAGTTCCAAAGAAATTTGTTTCAAACTGTGCTCTTGCTTCCTGTTCGTTGGTTTCTTCCACCGCACCTGTTAGTGCATATCCTGCATTATTAATCAGAATATCAATGCTGCCGAAGTGTTGGTGTACTTTCTGAACTACTGATAATGATTCCTCTCTTTTATCTACATCTAAGGTTAAAGGCAATACGGAATCTCCATATTTTTCTTTTAAATCATCAAGAGTTTCTACATTTCTGGCTGTTGCAGCTACATCGTATCCTTTGGCTAAAAAGGCTTCTGCCCATGCTTTTCCGAAACCTTTTGATGCACCTGTAATTAAAACTGTTTTTGACATTGTTCTGTTTTTTAAATTGTTATGATTATATTTTTTAAAAGAATTATTTCATATGTAAATGACCGATCGGTCATATTTTGGATAAAAAAAATTACACTGTATTTTCTTCAATCATTTTTTTAAGATTTTTGACGATAGTTATCATTTTATCGTTATTACCAGCCATTCTTGACATCAAGTGTCCACCCTCAAGCATGGCAAACAAAACGGTTGCAAAATCTTCCGCATCCCATTCCGCTCTGAACTCTTTATTGGAAATTCCTTTTTTTATAATAGCGGAAATTAATTTTTCTCCCTGTTTTATTCCATTGTTTATTTTTCCTTTAACGACTGGATTGGTATCATCAGCTTCTGTTCCAAAGTTTAACAGGGGACACCCACCAACTACAGGCGGATGGTTGGGATCACTAAAAAAATCAATATAGGCGAATAACTGTTCCCTGGAAGTTTTAAATCTGCTTAAAGTTTTTTGAAGTTGATCAGTCAGCATTTGCATATTATGCTCAACAGCAGCACAGGCAAGTACTTCTTTATTTTCAAAATGAACGTACATACTGCCTTTAGACAACTTGGTGGCCTCCATAATATCACTCATAGAAGTAGCCGCAATCCCTTTTGTATTAAAAATAGGTGCTGCTTTTTCTATAATGAACTGTCTGGTTTCTTCCCCTTTTGCCATAATAATAGTAAATAATGATGCAAATATATGACCGATTGGTCATAAAAACAAATTTTTTATGCTTTTTTTATATTGCATTGTTTTAATATCAACTAAATCAGTTGTTTATTATCCTTCTTCAGGAAGACATTGGGGAATTTCTCCTATTTCATTCATTGTAAATCCTTCTTCAAAAAGTTTTCTTTTATGATTAATTCCCCAATCTTTAAGAGCAAAGATGATAGGATTTAAAGTTGAAGAATAAGGTTGAGGCTGATAAATGATTTTAACCGGATAATCATCAATAACTGTTCTTTTGATAAGCTGATGCTGTTCAAGTTCTTTGAGTTCCTTAGCCAGAACCTTTGGAGTAATACCTGGTATACTGTCCTGTATATCAGTAAAGCGATCATTGCCTACAGATACAGATACAATGATTGCCAGCTTCCATTTGCCACTTAAAACGTCCAAAGCGTCTCGTACAGGCTTGATCGTTTCCAGACAGCTTGATTTGATTTTTTTTACAGACATACGCTTATAAATTATTTCACTTTCCTTTGGGAAAGCACTATACAAAGGAAAGTAAATATATGCTAAATTGCAACATCATATTTAAGGTATTTTCTTCTGAAACAGAATAAACAGTCTGAAGGAAATATTGTAATAATGAAAAGAATTCCGGCCGGTATTCTTCTGAGTTAAAAAGAGTCAATAATTAAAAAGAGACGAACAAAAAGAATGAAAAAAGTAATCTTAATTACAGGTTCAAGTACCGGTTTTGGTGCATTAATGGTAAAAACATTTAACAAAGAAGGGCATATCGTCATAGCCACGATGCGAAATACAACTGGAAGCAATGCTGAACACGCAAAAAATCTGAATAAGCTGGAGAATACAGAAGTAGTAGATATGGATATCACAGATGATCAGTCTGTAAAAAAAGCTGTTGCTTTAGTACATGAAAAGTATGGTAGAATTGATGTTTTGATTAATAATGCAGGAATATATGGAGCAGGAGTTCTTGAATCTTATTCAATACCACAAATCCAGAAGCTCTTTGATGTAAATGTTTGGGGAACATTGAGAGTGAATAATGAAATTCTACCTATTATGAGAGCTGCAAAAGATGGTCTTATCATCACCATTTCCAGTCAGGTAGGGCGAATTTCACTTCCATTACAGTCTGCTTATAATTCTACAAAATTTGCGTTGGAAGGTCTTATAGAAGGTTCGTATGAAGAGCTGATAGGGCAGGGAATAGAATCAGTACTGCTTGAGCCGGGAGGGTTCATGACGGAAATTATCGGTAAGGCGCATGTTAATGGAGATCGCGAGAGCATTCAGGAATCTTATGGTACTGCTGTGGCAGATATCAGTCAGAAAATTCAGACCGTATTTGGTAAACTCTTTATGGAATCAGCTCCGGATCCACAAATCATTGCAGATGGAGCCCTTAAGCTGGTCAATACAGAAAAAGGAAAAAGACCACTTCGTACACCACTAGATCCTCTTTCCAATGGAGTAGATAAAGAATACAATCTGATTACAGAACAGGTAAAACAAAAGTGGATAGAAGCTTATGGGTTATAAAATATATATTAAATTATTGTAGTCCATACATCCCATATAAAAGGAAAAGTACTAATAAACAGTACTTTTCCTTTTATATTTTGAAGATACAGAGACTAAATACTATTTATTGAAACTTAAATGAAGAGGTTGTTGCAGAATAGTCTTGGTCATCTGATCATATCATGATACAATAAAAAAGAGAACTCTTCTGGGTTCTCTTTTTATCGTTATTGAATCATTTAACCATAATCTTAATGCTTTCCATATGATCATTTTCGTAAAGAATATAGATCATATAAGCTCCTGTACTGTAAGGTGAAAAATCTAATTTTATATCACGAGCGTAAAGATTTTTCCTGTCAAAAAGCTTCCGTTGAGCCATATCATAAACGATAATATCCTTTATTTCCACTTTACTTTTGAGGTAACAGATATCTTTTACAGGATTAGGATAAAATATAAGTTCAGGCTGTCTGCCAATATCCATAATTCCTAAAGAACCAATAGTAATTGTTTTACTGAAAGTTTCTGCACAGGAATTTTTGCTGACAGTAAGTGAGACCGTATAAGTTCCAGGAGAGGTATATTGATGAACAGGGTTCAATGAAGAATCGGTGATGCCATCGCCAAAGTTCCATGATACAGATGTGTAATTGGCAGAATGATTGGTGAAATTTACAGTTGTTCCGTTAATTCCTGCTATAAAATCCGAATGAAGGTGAAACGTATTATTATTCCATTGTGGCGGATTATTAAAAAAAACAAGATCTGCAATATTCTGAAAGTTTTCGGCTGTGTTTTGAGGCATTCCGTTATAAAAAGTGGATGGAAATACATGATCCTGAAAAATTGCAGAATACATAGTGGCTGCCACAAGATAACTTCCTTTAGGTCCAGGATGAATATCGTTATAAGATCCGTGAAGAGCCAGATCCTGGGACGAATTGTAGTAATGTCTTGCAGATTCTCCGGCAGGAACCATTTCCACCTGCATCAGGTTAGACATCTTTGTAATGGAATCCTTAATTTTCTGCTGAAATGCAAAATAGGTATTGTATTCATTGGCAGATGGGACTCCATAGGGAATTTCATACAGAAAAATCTTAGAACAAGGACTGTATTTACGAATAGAATCCCTGATTTTACGGCCGCGTTCAGCGGTTACAGAAACAGGGTAAGAATGACCTGCAGATTCCGCAGTTCCGGGCTGCATGATCACGTATTTATAGTTTTTAGATCTTATCTTTTGATACAATGAAGCATCATCTACATGATTCACAAATCCGGTTCCTCCGGGAGTATGTGTTGTTACAGATAGATTTTTCCCTTTTGAAGCCGCTATATTTTTAAAAATTTCAGGCATGTCATTAAAATATGTGACGCTGTTTCCTATAAACAGAACCTCATCAGACTGGCAGAATGATAACACTGAAAAACCAGTACATATAAGAAAGAGTAGTTTTTTTATCATAGAGTATTTTTTTGAGAGTTATTTAAAAAAGGTACCTGCAGAAAACCACTTATCATGCAGGTACACAACACAAACGATGATTAAAAATGTTTTTTTATCAATATAGAGCTATATACTTTTCTTTATCCGTTTTTTCATTATTAAACCTTTTAAAAGTACCTGCAGGAAACCCAATCTATACTGCAGGTACTGCATTAAAAGGTGTTTAAAATGAAAATGTTAGTTTATTTACTTTGTTAGAGATTTTGATTTACTATGAGTTAATGACTGGGTTTATTTTTTTTAATTGACTTAGAAAAGTACCTGCAGGCATCACGTATAACCTACAGGTACACGGTACACTAATTATTACAACTATTTCTTGATTAGTTTTGTATGATAAGTCGCCTTATCATCTTTTATCATGATCACATACACTCCTTTGATCAATGAGGCAACACTGATTCTTTTTCCGTCCGGTTTTCCTTCCTGAACAAGTCTTCCGTCTGCACTGTAAATTTTGTAATCAGCTTTACCTTTCAGATTTTTTACCTCTACAAATGTATCCGCAGGATTAGGGTAGATTTCAAGATCAGAAGATGACTGAACGGACTCCTTAACTCCTAGTGCTGCATTGATCTTTACAGAAAAATCCCATACCGAACCACGGGAGAAAAGATCACCATTGGCATCTACGAAAGGACTTGCACATGCATCAGCTGAAGCATTGAAAAATCCGCTGGCTACTCTCATTCTTAATGTTTTGTCACCATTGTAAGCATTGGCCGGAACTGTAAATGCAAAACTTCCCTGATGTCTTTTATTGGCATCCGGAGCTGCGCCGTTAATCCCAATTTTTTCTGAAGCTTCAAATACTCCGTTTCTGTTGTAATCAATCCATGCCTGTACCCAATCCTGATAGTTTCCTCCAGCACGGTTAGCATACACAATATAGTTCATATTATATTGCGCACCCTGAGTAAGCTGAATCAGTTTGGCAGGGTCTTCCGAATAATCTTTATAAGCGTGCTGAACGGTTGTCCCATTTCCAGCTAAATCCACATTGGCTAAAGTCACTCTTAATATTCCACTGAAATACGGACTGATTGTAGTGTTTCCTCCTGTAGTCATCAGGCAGTAATCATATCCGGTACGTAATCCTTTGGTTTTAAAATTATACACTGGTGAAAATGCTCCGGGAACATTATTAATTACTGATGCAACCCGAACTTCATAAGAAGTTTCATCTTCAAGGTTATTCAGGAATACTGAATTAACCGGGCTGGCAGCATTGGACCAGTTTGCTGTTCCTGCTTTCCTGTAATTCACGGAATAGGTTGCTCCCGGTACATGGTTCCATGAAACAGTTGCTGAGTTTTTTAATATATCATTATCGAACGCAGTAAGTCCCGTTGGTGGATTATTTAAAGAAGCGGGAGCATTTCCTACGGTCAGTGTAGGAGAAACGGCATAAAATATATTTCCTACTGCTGAAATTCGCAGTTTAATATTTCCCTGAAGCGCAGCAGGCATCTGTATTTCAAAACTTCCGTCATTAGGCGTTGAAGCCACCAGTTCTGTCCATGCTGATCCGTTAACCAGATCGGTTGTATATTCAATCTTTACATTGGCAGCATTATAGGGAGCAAGGTTGGTATTGGCAACATCCCAGGAAATGGTATTGGAAGCATTATTATACAGCGTAGTAGAAGGAGTTAATCCTTTGAATTTGAAAGGTCCGTCATTTCCAACGGTTACTGTATTTTCTGCAGAAATCGTTAAAGGTCTGTTCGGGTTATTATCACGTACTGTTACCGCGTAATGTAATACTCTGGGAATGTATGAAACTGTTTCCCATGTGTCTTTGTTCGTCAGTTTACCACTCATTACAACAGGCAGGCTAGGGAAATATCTTCTTCCCGAAGCCACTGCAGGAAAAGAACGGGTAAGAGAACCTTCAGGATTGAATCCCCAGCCGCTGTCTCCTGAGATTGAGCTTGTAGAGCCTACGCTGTCATACTGTTCCCAGTTATAGGTAAACTGATCCCCGTTGGCATCTACTGCATTGGCATCCAGGTAGTAGGCTGTGCCTTTGGGAATAGTATAGGAAATCAGCGGGGTAATAGCTGGTGCATTATTGGCAATATTTTCAGCTACGCCGCACCCAACTTTACCTTCAAGGTTGTTAAGGATTTGATTGATGGACGAATAGTGAAAATAGGCATCACTGTTCATCTGAACATTATTGGCTGTGATCCCTGCATAGGCCATAATGGTTGTTCCTCCTCCCGGTTCTATATTGACATCTGAGCTTTCAGTAACTGTAGAAAAAGTGTGGTTACCTCCAAGCTGATGTCCCATTTCGTGAGCTACATAATCAATATCAAAGGTGTCTCCCACAGGATTCTGATTTTGTGTAAACGCAGAACCTTTACCTAACGGTTCTGCTGCGGTAGGGTTGGTACATATACATCCTATGCATCCTGCATTTCCATTTCCTCCGGCGGCATTAAAGACATGTCCTATATCATAATTGGCATTGCCTACCTGAGCAGTTAAGGTTTGTTGAAGCTGCCCGTTCAAATCATTGGTGTATGGATCATTAGCCGGATTGGCATAGATGATATTGGGTAAATTCTGTATGGTAAGATGGATTGCAAATTCTTTTTCAAAAACACCATTGACACGAGTCATAGTAGCATTCATCTGGGCTACAGCTCCTGCCATCCCTCCGAAATGAGTAGTATATTCACCCGTTGCAGACAAGGCAAGTCTATAGGTTCTGTATCTTGAGGCTGCAGGTCTTCCGGTAATATTGATTCCGGCAAGTTTATTTTTTCCGGAATTCTTTAAAGATTTGATGTCCAGTTCCTTTTTGCCTTCCATACTGCAGCTAAAGCCATGCTCAGACTCTGTTCTTTCGGTTTTATAGAATACTCCATAGGTCTTTTTATCTGTTGTGACAGGTTCTATAAACTGGAAGATACCGTCTTTAATAATCATTGACTGTATTTCTGTAGGGGATGTACTGAATCTTACATATTTGGAGGGGTCATCAATTCCCACTCCTACATAAGATCCTAATCCATATTTTTCAGCCAAGGATTTTTCCATCACAGGATTGCTGTACACCGCAAACTTTTCTATGGTTCCTTCTGCCGTTGGTAATTGAATCGTTACTGCTCTTGCATTGGTGCCGGTTTCCTCAGCGTTTTTTAATAACTGTATTAATGCATTAATATCAGTTTTGTAAGCATACTTGATTTTTACCTCTCTTCTGATCTCAGACACTTTTTGTGAAGAGGGTTCCCATCTTTGGGCATTGGAAAGACAGAAGCCTGATATCAAAAATAATGATAATAGAGTTTTTCTCATTTTAAAAATTAGGTATTTAAATAGTGGTATTGCGAAGAATGAATATAATATTCGGGTATTCAAAAGTAATTGCTAATTTTGTATTACAAACAATGATATTTTGAGATTTTCATACATTGTGTATGTAATACGTATGTATTTTTTATTATATAGTAATAGTGTAGTATAATATTGTATTTTAATTCTGATCATATTATGATGAAAAAACTGACTGTTTTATTCTTTTTTATTTCTTCCTTTTTCTATTCACAACATACAGAAGAAGAATTAAAGAATGTGCTGTTTGATATCGAATTTTCTACTGCCGGATCAAAGGAAATTGAGAAGATTGACAGTCTTATTAAGGTGTGTAAGAAAAATTCTTATAATGATTGTGTAGCATTAGGGTATCTGAAGATCGCCAATATCTACAACCGAAACAGTGATATGAAAAGGTCTTTTTATTATACTGATAAAGTGGAAAAAGAAAACCTCATCAATTCAGATACAGATTTTGAGGTTATATTTTATCTCCATCTTCAAAGGTCACTGCTATACCAGAAATTAGGAGAAAGAATGACTTCTCTGAAACAATTGGACGAAATATATGATAAGGTGAACGAAACCAATAATGCTTATTTTATTTATCTGATTAACTGGCAGTACGCAGGAATATACAATGAAATTAATAAAAAAGAATTAGCACTAAAACATTATAAAACAGCATATAAGTATTCTAAAATTTACAGAGAAAACAAAAATAATCTCTATAGGATAGACAAGAACAGATTGAGCAACAGTTATAAAACCTCACCGTATCTTGGCGGAATGTATCTTGAGCTCAACAAACCTGATTCTGCAAGAATATATATTGAGGAAGCCATCCAGAATGGGAAAAAGATCAATGAAATAGGGATACAATACATTACCTCGTATTATGCTTCCAGGTACTTTAAATCTCTTAATAAAATTCCTGAAGCCCAGCATCATTTATGGATCTGTAAAAATATTGCTGATAATTATTATAAAAGCGAGAATTATCAAAAGTCGGTCGCAATGGAGTTGAAGAACCTGTATGAAAGCACAGGACAGAAAGACAGTATCGCTTATTATGCGAATTGGCTGTTGGATATAGAGTCTTCAAACAGCAGACAAAAACAAACATTGAATGATGCTGTAGATAAACAGAATGAATTGGAAAATAGCAATAGAAAGAAGGAAACAAAAAAACTTTTCTTCATCCTGTCGTTGAGTATTGCCGCATGTCTTCTTTTTATATTTCTTTTCCTGTATTATTATAGAAAGCACAAAAGTAAAAATCTGGATAAAATTGATATCCCTCATCAGCCATCTGTAGATGAAAGTGCTTTTAAAGAACTTATACAGCTTGCCAAAGAAAATAATCCTGAATTTTTAACCCGTTTCAATGAGTATTATCCGCACTTTTCAGAAGAACTGCTGAAAGTTTTTCCTTTAAAAATATCAGAAATAAGATTCTGTGCCTACATCTATCTGAATTTTTCTACCAAAGAAATTGCTGAATATACTTTTACTTCAGTGAGAACCGTACAGACCAAAAAATATAATCTAAGGAAAAAACTGAATATTCCAGGTGATATGGATATCTATGTATGGTTTTCCAAATTACTGAAATAAACCTTTAAATAGTCATAAAAAACAGAAGCTATCTCATTAATGAAGTAGCCTCTGTGCAAGTAAAATATGTTTTGAACGTTTCGTTTAAAAATACCTGCAGAAAATAACACAAACCTGCAGGCAGAAGATATCCTAAATATTAAAAACTATTTTTCTGATTCTGAAAAAAGTGCTATTTCTTAATTGTTTTAATCGTTTTTGTAATTCCGTTTATCATTTTTAAAGTAACAAGATATAATCCCGTTTTAAGTCTTCAGATACAACTGAGATGAAGGCTGTTCAATCGTTTTAACTGTTTTTCCGGAAGCATCAATAACCTAAACCGACAATAAATTTTTCATAATATGTATGGGTTTTTAGGGGTTATCTGATAAGATTTTATAATGGGCTATCTTTTAAACTTTGATCAATTTTCTACTTCATTATAAAAGCATAGAATAATTTTCGGACAAAAGTAATTGGTAATTTTGTAATTTAAATGGTTTTTGTTTGCACTTTTGCTATGTTGTGTATGTGATACGTACGTGGTTTCAGTGGTGTGGTAGAAGGATAGTATTCATATTGTAATTAAGATATTGCTGAATATACCCACACCTCAGTAAGAACTGTGCAGACCAAGAAATACAATCTAAGGAAAAAACTGAATGTCCCCGGTGATATGGACATTTATATATGGTTTTCAAAACTATTGAAATAAAGATTAAGAATATTGTGAAAAGCAACAGAGACTATTTCATTTCGAAATAGTCTCTGCTTTTAAATTAACTTCCGATTGATATCAGTAATTAATTTCTTATAGTTGAAATATGGATGTTTTTCTGTCCGTTGGAATCTATAAGTTCAATGTTGTCAATCATTTCATTATAAACTAAGGTAGTGGTATCATTAAACTGATATCCTTCAATCAATACAGGTCTGTCTTTGGGCAGATTATTCTGCTCATTCAGCATTTCCAGAGATAAACTATCTGGATAGCCGGCATTTTTTTTAAATTTTATTTCTATTAGGCCGTTATCAGCCAGATAGTCAAACTTCTTTAAATGAGGAGGTAAACTGGCTTTGGTTTTAAAAACGTGTACCTTTTCAATACTGTCCTTATAAAGATCAAACATACTGGCAGTTCCGATGGTGTTATTGTAAACAGCAAACTTTACATAGGTGTTTTTCTGTGCGATGAGCATACCTGAAAAGAACACGAGAAATATATATAATAGCTTTTTCATAATTAAAATTGATATTTAAATGTTTAATTAATTTCTGTTTTTTACCATAATCCATCCTGTGTATTTTATCGGAGTCTGTTTTCTGTTGGTCTCATTCCAGCCCATATCAAACCAGTAGTTTCCGGTAGATACTTTCTTGTCGCCAATGCTGCCATCCCATTGATATCCGTTTAATTTGCTTCCTTCGTGGATCTTGCTTCCATATCGGTCATAAATACTGAATGTGAAATTAGGTTTCCCGGCCAAAGCAGAATAATCCAGTACATCATTTATTCCATCACCATTAGGCGTAATGATATTAATAAGATTAGGAACTGTAATTTCTACCTCTACAGGAGTACAGTTATAAGCATCTTTTACATAAAAAGTATTGCTGCCACGCGGAACATTGGTAAATACATTTTCATTCTGCCAGTTGATATTATCCATCGAATACTGATAAGGTGTTGTTCCTCCAATGGCAGTCAGGGTAACCGTATTATTGCTGATGTTAATATCTGAAATTACAGGATTTTCTGATGGATAAACCTTTACGGTTTGTCTTGTCGTACATTCTCTCGTTTTCAGATCTACCCAATAAGTTCCCACTCCCACATTGCTGATGGATGGTGTTGTTGCTCCCGTACTCCATAGATAAGAAGTATATCCGGGGCCGGCATCCAGTGTGGTGGTATTTTCCATACAGATAATTTTATCCTTTAGTACCTCTGAGTAGGTAGGAGGGATAACGGTAAGCGTTACTTCTGCAATTCTGTAACATCCGTTGGCATTGCTTACCTTAATATAAACCACTCCGTCTGGTGCTGTATAATTAGCTGGAGTCAGAATTTCATTGGTTCCGTTATGGGCATCAGCAGGAGAAGGATAATATTGTTTAATAGTTCCAGGTTGTACGTTTACTCCTGCTGAGGTTAAGTTGAATACACCCAGTACAGGATTAGATGGTTCAAAACAAGATCTTAGAGCAGCATCTTTAACGATAGGGCTTTCAGAAACCGTTAATGTTAAGGTTACCTGTTCACAATCTGTAAAATCAGGGTTGTTTCCACAAAATTTATAAACAATAGTGTCTGTACCCATATAGCCGAAATTAGGAACATAAGTAATTACTCCCGCCGGATCAATGGTTGCGGTACCGTTTGCCGGGGGTGTAATAATAGTTACTGTACTCGGAACATAATTTTGAGTTGAATTGGTAAACTGAGGGACTATAGCCTGATAGCCTTCGCAGACAGTCATTGCTTTAGTAGACTCTTCAAGACATGTAAACACTTTGTAAACCGGGGTGATGGCCGGAGTACAAGATCCTACTGCTATTTTTACGGTATAATTTCCGGAAACCAGAGGGGTGTAAGTATTTGCATTGGCTCCTGTAATAGGATTGCCATTCAAATACCACTGATAGCTATCATAGCTGTCATCCACTTCCAAAACAATACCAGGAATACATTCTCCTGTCTGTTTTGCAATTAATGGAATAGAAGAGAACCCTGCAAAATATCCTCCATATCCGGACGTGCTGTATCCTCCATTAATCCCTGCAGTTACAGCTTTATCCGAAATAACCGTTACATTTCCGGTGATAGAAGGGATGGCATACGTTACCCAGCTGTTATTACCTGTTAAGGGAAAAGGACCTTCTGAAGCGAGTGGCAGAACTCCGTTTACGGTTACATTGGCTCCCGCTTCAGTTAAAATATTCAGTTTTACTACAGTTCCGTTCGGAACAGTACTTGTAGTACCTGTGCCGGTTGGCATTTCATTGATCTTTCCGATTTCGTCGATTTTTCTGGGTAAAAAACAGTTTAATGGTGGGATGTAGTTGTAACCACAGGTAGCACTGCTGTTATTTACCGAAACCAGTTGATACAGATAAACATTTTTTGAAGTCGTTATAAACATATTAAAATGTCCGGAATTTCCCTGCTGAACATAATTGTTTCCTGTGATCCTGTAAAAATCTCCACTGTTGATCGTTGCGATAGGTGTAGTAGAACCATTAATGAATATCTGAGTATGGTCTTCCGTTCCAATAATGATACCTCCTTCCAGATCATCAGAGGAAGATCTGGTTCTTACCATGGCAAAAGTACTTCCAAGCCTTTCTGTTGGTACAGATTGATCAAGGATGGCATCAGATCCGGAACTTGTATTATTTCCAAAATTTCCATTGACATTTCCATTGGTAAGCGTAATGGGTTTGTCGGAAACAATTTTGGCTCCAATAAAAGCAGACTGGTTTTGCCCTCCCGTTCCAGGACCTCCTGCAAAAATAAAAGACTGTCCTTTATTAAGAGTAATAGTCTGTGTATTGGTAGCTGGTGCTGCTCCAAAGAACGTCACGTTTCCACTCCATGTAGCAGTTACTACAGTATTGTTTTCAGTAGCCAGTATTCCTGCTGTGAAATTATATCCGGTAAGTGATGAGGTTGTAGGAGTTCCGGCCACGTAAAACTCTTTACCAATCCCGGCTTTCCCTTTACTGGTTATAATTTCGGCGTGTGTAGTATTGCTTACTATTCTTAATGAACAGTAGAACGGCTTTGTCCCTTGTACATGTAACCCTTTAGTGATAACACTATAAGCGTCTGATGTAACATTGGCGGCGATAGCAGATATGGGTACAACAAAGGTTTGCGGAGCATTTTTGCTGATTGTCACAGTGCCAATCGGAGTATTGTTATTATTAATTGTAACAACAAAAGGGGTGGCAGAGTCGGTAGACAGATATAATGCCTGCGTATAACTTGTGGAGGCGTAATAAGGTGCAAACCAATGGTCTGTATCCCTTTGAGCCGAAATAGGAATGCTCATTAGGATAAATAATAAACTAAATATAATGTTTTTCATGAATTACAGAATTTTGATTCTAAAAATTGAAATTTCATTGACAAAAGAGATTAGGATTCTTTAATAAACTTCTTCTGAACGGTTATTCCTCCATCTTCTATCTCGATCATATACATCCCGTGGATAAGATTGCTCACATCAATAGCATTGTTCAGAATGATTCCACTTGATATCAATCTTCCGGCAGCACTGTAAATTTTATATTGAGCTTTGAAGCTTATGTTTTTTACATACAATACTGAACTTACCGGGTTGGGATAAATGTGGATGTCTGCCTGATTTAGAGAGTTTGGTACAGGTTGTTTAGATATTCTGACCGTATAATCTTCCACCTCACCTTCTTTGAAATTCGTACAGTTCACAGGAATACCATCCTTCTGTAAAGCGACTCTCATAACAACATATTTATAATCTGTCATACTTATGAAGGCATTGTCAGGAACAGAGAAAGTTGAACTTGCTGTTGGGGTTCCATTAGGTCCGTCTGCCAGAATTCTTTCATTGATGTCAAATTCTCCGTTTCTGTTGAAATCGATCCAGACTGCAACACCAGCGTTAGTTCCTGAACTTAAAGTTTTATCAATGGTAATCTGATTACCTTTTGATCCTTGAATTAAATCAATAAACTTTAAAGGATTTCCTGTGAAATTTGAATACGTAGAGGCAAGAGATTCATTAATCATTTCCTTATTGCCATTAGGTTTTACAGTAACCTTTGAAATAAATTCTGTTGTAGAATTGGCTGCTGACATCGGGCAGTAGATGACGGTTGGAGTTGTAAAATAATACAGTTTTGTAAAATTTCCCGGTACTCCGTTACAGATATTGGCTACCTGCATTTCGTATTTAGTGAGCTCCAGCAAGCCAGTAATGGTGTAAGTATTTGTAGGAACTACAACCTCTGTCCAGCTCGGAATACTTACTTTTCTGTACTTCAGTATATAAGTGGCTCCCGGAAAAGGATCCCATACAACCTCTGCCGTTGTTGGCATAATCTGAGTGATCATAAGCCCCGGAGGGGGAATTTCACATATTCTTTCTGTGGTAAATACTTTTGGATTAGACCACGGATTGGCTGTTGTTTCTCCATTACAGATATTGGCAACCTGTACTTCATACGTTTTAAATGAATCAAGATTTTGAATCGTGTATGAATTTGCAGGTGGTTGAGGGATCGTTGGTGTATTCCATGGGCCGGTACCTACTTCACGCCATCTTAAAATATAAGAGGCACTTGGAACAACCGGATTCCAGGTGATCAAAGCTGAGTTTGACGTTACATTACTTATCGTTACAAATGGTGGAGTAGGATCACATCTCGTTGTAAATGTTTTAATAGGCGTGTAAACTCCGATTCCTGTACCACCACAAACCGCTGCAATTCTTACCTCATAAGTCGTAGCAGGAGTTAAAGCGTTGATTGTTACAGGTGGATTCCCTCCTAAAACAGAAAGGTTTAAAGGAACCCATGCAGAAACAGGGTTTGTAACAGGTCTGTATTCTAAAATAAAAGCATTATTATTAGCAGCAGTTGTCCAGTTGATATTTACAGAGTTATGGGTAATATTGGTGAATACTGGATTTCCGGGTGTTGCATTACTGCATGGTCTTAATCTTACCGCATAATCTTCTACTTCACCATTGGCTGCATCTGCACACATTACAGGAGCACTGGTTCGTTTCATTACCACTCTCATCGTTGTTGTTAAAGATCCTGTATAAACTCCTGTTGAAGGAACATCAAAAGTTGCTGTTATTGGAGTGGTGGTGCTGGCAGCGGACGTCATTATTTTTTCAGCATCTGTGAAAACTCCATCTCTGTTCCAATCGATCCATGCATTGACAGCATCGGCATATTGAGTTCCTGCCCATTCTTTAGAAACTGACAGTTGATTTCCCTGAGAACCGATTTCAAGATTAATAAGGGTAGCAGCAGATGTGTAACTGATATAATTCGTTTGAACTGATGGGTTATCCATTACCGGGAAGTTGACAGAGGTAACTTTCACATTTGAAATGTAATCGTTAATTCCTGTTCCGGTCATACTACAATACGTTAACGGTGGAGTTGTAAAACTTACGCTTGGAGAAAAAACTCCCTGGTTTCCATTACAGATGGTTGCAATTTGCACCTGGTATCCGGTTTGCTCGGTGAGTCCTGTTATGGTATAAAAGCTTTGTCCTGCCGGAAGTGTCTGTCCTGTTGCAGATGGAAGCCATGCTCCTGTATTTCCTTGTCTCCATCTGATAATATAAGTAGCATTAGCAGTAGGAATCCATGATACATAGGCAGAATTATGAGTAAGGTTATTCACCGCAATAGTAGTAGGAGCAGCTGTAGTACAAGGCTGTAAATCTATAAATTTTACATAATAATCTTCCACTTCTCCATTGCTGGTGAAAGGTCCGCAGGCATTGGCTGGAGTGAGAGAATATACAATAACACGCATTTTTACTTTACTTGTTCCCAGATAGGCATTGGCAGGAACATCAAATGTAGCAGTAACGGGAGTGGTGCTTGAATAGCCAAGATTCATGATTCTTTCTCCTCCGGGACTCGTTGCCGGATTATTATCAAAAATACCATCCCCGTTAAAATCTATCCATGCATTGGTAGAATAAGTTCCTGATATAATTGACCTTCCTACAGACAGAGTATTGTTAACTGAATTTCTCAGGAGTGTAATGGTCTTTGTAGGATCTGTAGAATAATCCGTATACGTTGTCGGCCCTGAGTTATTACTGGTTAAAGGTACATTCGTACCAATCATGGTGATATTGTTGATATAACCGTTCGTAACTGTTGCCGTTGCTCCATTACAGTAAGTGAGTGCAGGTGTTGTAAAACCTACGGGAGCAGAAAATGTCTCTTGCGTTCCACAAATGGTTGCAATCTCTACCTCGTATTGGGTCTGTTCAGTTAAAGAGGTAAGCGTTACACTATTAGTAAAAGGAGTTGTTACATTGATTGTTTGCCACGTAAGGGAAGGAGGTATTCTGTATCTTACAACATATGTGGCATTGGCTGTGGCAGTCCAGGTAATATTGGCTGAAGTTGCTGTAATATTATTTACTGCAATATTGGCTGGAGGAGTGTTGGTACAACTTGGTAACGTTGTTCCTGTCAATTGTAACCTCGGTAATACAGCATATCTGCTTGTTGCAGTTGGAAGATTTGCCGGATCCGGATTGGTCGTTGAATTGTAATAAATCATTCCACGGTTATTTCCTGCAGAATAACTTCCCCAGTTGGCGGTACATGATGTTCCTGTTGAATTTTCATCAACACCTATCACTACATTGCTTACACCATCCCATAAGAATGGTGTGCTTAGAGGAATTTCAACCCATGTCCCAGCTACCATTGCCGGTAAAGTGCCAGAATATACCTGTGTTAAAGATGGGGTAGAGATCCAGCTTGAAGTGGTTGCAAAATCTGTTTGTGAAGTATTCCCCATATACACTACCCATTGATTGTAATTAGCCTGGGTTGCTGCAGTTGTGGATGCAAAAAACCTGATGGCTGTTATATAATTATTGGTTCCTACTGCGGCTCCAATCTCTGAAGCCAAATAAATCTGTTGGGAATAATTAAATCCTGAACAGGAATATACAGGTAAAAAAGCATGAGTAGCCGTACCTCCTCCAATCTGCCCTGGAGTAAAAGGAGCGCCTGCAACCCATGGTGATTTATCCGTTGCAGAACAGACAGATCTTATCCACCAGTAATAGGTAGCACCCGAAGTCAGAGAGCTGATGTTAGCACTTGTTCCGGGATTGGGTGTGCCTGGTGTTGCAGCTGCAGGAGGAGTACTGTTTGTACTGTAATAATATTCATAGCCATTGGCCGGAGCTGGTGCCGGAGCAAGGGGAGCAGTCCAGTTCAGTGTTGCAGAATTAGGTGCAATATTAGATACAGGCAGAGTAACAGGTTCAAAACATGTAGGAGCTTGTATTATCTGAACTTCATCTAATAATACATCATCATAAAAATCACCATTTCCTGCTACATCCTTATCAACGGTAAATTTTAATTGAATGGTTGCACCCACATAGCTTGCTGCCAGAGGAACACCAACTGTTCTCCATTCAGGAGAATTGGTATCACCAGACCAGACCTGTATCCATCCGGAGCCGTTATTTACAGCAAGTTTTAGCTGATTGTTGTCGGCAGCAGGTACTGTACCGTTGAGTCCGGTTAAATGATCTTTAAACCATTCAAATTTGATATAAGGATTGGTTAACCCCACTAAGTTGATCTGAGGGCTTATCAGTTCAACTGTGTGTTCACCTGCATAAGGTGAAGATGCATCAACCCATGCAAAAGTTCCGGCAGGTTTCCCTCCGTTTCCGGTGGCTCCATATCCGGCTGATCCGGAAAATTTCCACTTAACATTAGCGTTTGTAGAAGTGGAAGAAGGGTTTTGGCTGATCCAGCATGTGGGAAGTGCTCCACTACTGAATGACTGTAAGAACGGCACTGGAACTGGTGCACAGGTTTGCCCCCGGGCATGTGCAAAAGTCATTAAAAATAAGATAATGGATAGAATTTTTCTCATATAGTTTCATTTTAAGTTAGAGTCTGTTATTCAATTTACTTAAGTTCTTCTTCGAAAGAAATAGGAATCCTTCTATAGATTTGGTTCAGAAATCAATAGAAAAATCCTCTGTTTTTCAATCACAGAGACAATAATTGGTTTAAAGTGTATTATCATGTTTCCTTATCACCTCTTTTTATAAAAAGTGATCAACGGATAAACAGAAAAGTAGTAGGGTCTAAGTAGGTGGGAATAATGGCAGCTGCAGAGTTGGTGGCCTTTTTATATTTTTTTATAAAAATCACTCACTTTACTGCACGGGTTGTTGTATTTTTTAATGTGTTTTGATTTCTTTCATTTTTATATAGTTTTCTTAGTTTAGTTTTTATGATTGTGACTTGGGTAAAAATAATTTAATAAAAACTTAATATGACTATACTTTTGTATAGTTTTAAATCAAAGATTGATGAATTAATAAGAAACTGATCTTCCCAAAATGCTTTCAACACAGAAAAATACAAGTTTCATTTAAAAACAATGATTTATATAAATATCTTTCTTTCATTCTTTCTCTTTTTTATCTCCATACATGTGCGAAAATGTAATAAAATGAAGTTGTATAGATTTTTTTATTATCAAAATAAATAATTTATAGTTTTTAGTTTAATTATAATTAAGTTTTGATAGATTTTTTATTTAGCTTAATTATGAATATGTTTGCAAAAGTCGCCTAATAAAAAGTTTTATATCTTATTATCATGTCAAAAATATGAGTGATAAAAATAATTCATTATATGCCGGAAAGGCATCAGAGAAGTATCTTAATGTACTAAAAGCGGTATCGGAAACCAGTCTGGGCTGTGTTTATATTGCAGATCTTAAAACAAGAAAATTAGAGTTCATTTCTGAGAATCCTCTTCTTTTTTCTGGTTTAAGTGCTGCTGAAGTTGAAAAAATGGGTTATAATTTTTTTCGTAAATACACCAAGAAGGCAGATCTTGACATATTAAAGAAAGTAAGTACCAACGGATTAAAGTTTTTTGAATGCCTTTCACCTGAAGAAAAAAAAGTACATACCATTACCTATGATTTTCATCTTAAATATGCCAACAGTGTAGATGTGCTTGTCAATCATAAGATTACACCTATAGAACTCTTTGATGATGGAGAAATCTCCAAAATAGTCTGTGTAGTGTCCTATTCTCTTAACCGGTCTGCGGGAAATATCAGGATCGTTTCTAATACCTCAGAAACCTATTGGAAGTATAATCTCTTCACTGGAAAATGGACAGAAGAATCTAAAGTTGCCCTAAAATTAAGGGAAATAGAAATAATACGGCTTTATCTTCAGGGATTAAAAATAGAAGAAATTGCAGAACAATTGTTTGTGTCACCAAGTACCATAAAGTTTCACAGAAGCAAATTGTTTGAGAGAATTGGAGTGAAGAATATCATCGAAGCAATATCCTACGTAATAACGAATAATTTGATTTAAACTATACTTTTTTAAATATTTCCAGCTCGAAATGGCTGAGAATCAAAATAGAACGCTCAGTATAACTTACCGTTTTTAATTAAAAACCGGTTGCTTTCTGTGTATTGTTTTCTGAACATTCTCCCTCTGCAAAATGATAGAAGGAGAATGCCCGGAACAGCTTAATTAAGCTGATAATTTGTAATTACTAAACTCAGGATGAAATGAACATAATTCTGTTCTACCTCTTTTCTGTTAATCAGTTTGTTTTTGTATTCATAAGAATTCAGATCGCGGGATAATTTCTGATACGTTTCAAAATCATCACCCTTTATCTTTACTCTTATATTACCATCTTTTCTGTTAATAAGTACATCATCCAGAGTTCTTACTTTAAATAAAACTTCGCATAACGTAGGGCGAGCCTTCATGGAACCGATATATCTTTCAACTATATTAATCTTGAACGAATCAAATATGATGTTATTAAAAACGATTTTAGAATTAGGCTCCTGAGTGTTGAGTTCAAGTTTATAGTTCATTACTTTATAAATTTTGGCAAATATAAGTTTAATTATGCCAAAAAACCGACTGTTTTAATAGATCATTCCCATATTAATGATTGAATTTTATTCTATAAACACAAAATCATATGAAAATGTGAATATTAGAGGCTTATAAATGAGGACGTAACAAAAGTGTAACAAACATTTTCTTTCCTTTTATTTTTTTCATTATAGGCATTTCCGTAATTTTATTCTCTGTATAACAAAAATTCATATTAATACCAATATAATGGAAAGATATAGTTATGGGATGGTTGGCCTTGGAGTAATGGGGCGGAATCTGCTTTATAATATCGCTGACAACGGGTTTTCAATCGCAGGATTCGACCTTGATCAGGAGAAAGTTAAAGAATTAGAAGGCGGAGCTGCTTCAGAAATGAAGGTGAAGGGTACAGGATCTTTAGAAGACTTTGTATCCGCATTGGAAGTTCCAAGAAAAATTATTCTTATGGTTCCTGCAGGAAAACCTGTAGATGCTGTGCTGGAAAATATCACCCCGCTTTTAAGCGAAGGCGATATCGTGATTGATGCAGGAAATTCTTATTTCGAAGATACCAACAGGCGTGTTGCTGACCTGGCATCTAAGAAACTGCATTTTATGGGAATGGGAGTGTCAGGAGGTGAAAAAGGAGCCAGAACAGGTCCAAGTATAATGCCTGGAGGGGATCTGGAAGCATTCAGACTTCTAAAACCGATGCTGGAAGCCATTGCAGCCAAAGTAGACAACGAAGCGTGTACAGCATATATGGGAAAAGGATCTGCCGGAAACTATGTGAAAATGGTACACAACGGTATTGAATATGCCATAATGCAGCTGATCAGTGAAGCTTATGATCTCCTTAAAAGAGGAGCAGGTTTAAATAATGAACAGCTTTATCAGGTTTTCAAAGAATGGAATAACGGCGAAATGAACTCGTTCCTTATTGAAATTACCAGAGATATTTTCACACAAAAAGATTCATTAACAGATGGCTATCTTGTAGATCAGATTTTAGATAAAGCAGGAGCAAAAGGAACCGGAAAATGGACTTCAGAACAGGCCATGGAAATCGGAGTTTCTATTCCTACCATTGATATTGCGGTAACTTCAAGAATTTTATCTGCTTATAAAAACGAGAGAGTTCAGGCTTCAAAAATATATGCCGATAACGAAATTGTAAAACCTGAAAATACAGAATTATTCATTCAGGAGGTTGGCGATGCTCTTTTCCTTTCTACTTTAATCAGCTATGCACAAGGTTTATCTTTACTGGTAAAAGCATCTGAAGAATACGGCTTTGAAATTCCATTGAAAGATGTTGTGAAAATCTGGAGAGGAGGATGTATTATCCGTTCAGTTTTGCTGGAAAAATTCTATTCCGCTTATACCCAAAACCCTAACCTTTCTAATATTCTTCTTGATAAAGAAATTTCAGAACTGGTAAAATCAAAAATCAGAGGTTTAAGAAAAACAGCTGGATATGCTGCTACCAACGGAATTTCAAGCCTGGGAATTCAGACAGCTTTAGGATATTTTGATGCATATACTACAGAATCTCTTCCCGTGAATCTTATCCAGGCTCAGCGTGATTATTTCGGAGCTCATACTTATCAGCGTATTGACAGAGAAGGTGTTTTTCATACTTCCTGGCAGAGTGCAAACAACTAAAATTCGGAAAAATGAATCAAAATAAAGTCTTGCAGCCAACAACTATTGTTATTTTTGGTGCTACAGGCGATCTGGCAAAAAGAAAACTTTTTCCGGCATTTTACAACTTATATATCGATGGCAGAATGCCCAAAGGCTTCAATATTGTAGCATTGGGAAGAGCTGAAAATACCAACGAAAATTTCAGAAATTATATCAAAGAAAACCTTGAAAGTTTCTCAAGAAAAAAAGTGACTTCCGAAGACTGGGCAGGTTTTCAGGCTCATATTACTTACTTTCAGCATCAGCTGGATGAAGAAAGTTCTTACGAAAATCTGCAGCAGAAACTGCAGGATTTCGATACCGTTTACGGAATGAGAGCAAACAGGCTGTTTTATTTATCCATCGGGCCTAGCTTTATTTCTACAATATCCAATCATATCAAAACGACTTTACTAGCTTCTGATCCGAAAAAAGACCGTATCATTATCGAGAAACCTTTTGGTCACAATAAACAATCTGCTGTTGAATTGAACAGCCTTTTGGCAAAAACATTTGAAGAAGAGCAGATTTACCGTATCGACCACTATCTGGGAAAAGAAACGGTGCAGAATATACTGGCTTTCAGATTTGGAAATTCTATTTTTGAGCCTTTATGGGATCATAAATATATAGAATCGGTACAGATTACGGTAGCGGAAGAAGTTGGAGTAGAGACAAGAGGAGCATTCTACGAACAGACAGGTGCGTTAAGAGATATGATTCAGAATCACCTGTTGCAGATTCTGTGTATGGTGGCTATGGAACCACCGGCTTCATTGCAGTCAGGTGAAATCAGAGACCGGAAAGTTGACGTTCTGAAATCAATTCGGAGAATATCTTCCGATCAGGTTGATCATTATGCGGTAAGAGGCCAGTATGGAAAAGGAACCATCAACGGTATTGAGGTGAAAGGCTACCGCCAGGAAGACGGAATTGCTCCTGATTCCAATACAGAGACTTTTGCAGCAATTAAATTTTATCTGGATAACGAAAGATGGCAGGATGTCCCTTTCTATGTCCGTACCGGAAAGAAAATGAAAGAAAAGCATTCTTACATTACCATTCAGTTTAAGCCGCTTCCTCACTCAACGTTCTCAGACAGCCCGCATCTTTTATCAGCCAACAGGTTGATCATTAATATTCAGCCCATGATGGATATCAGATTACAGTTCATGACCAAAAAGCCCGGGCTGACACTGGATCTGAAGCCTGCAGAAATGATTTTCGATAATTTTGCCTGTCAGGAAGATACTCCGGAAGCATATGAAACCTTATTACAGGATGCTCTTTTAGGAGATCTTACCTTATTTATGCGTTCCGATCAGGTGGAAGAGGCATGGGATGTAGTGACTACCATACAGGAAGCATGGGAAAATAACAAAGATTTATCTTTCCCGAATTATAAAGCAGGAAGCTGGGGACCGGAAGATGTTAATGCTTTGGTGGAAAGACAAGGGCACAGCTGGGTATAAATCAAAATAAAATTTAAACAGACAAAATGAATATCACAGTATTTGACGATCTGGAAAAACTGTACACAAAGGCAGCAGATGCATTTGTTGATCTTTCAAAAAAATCTATTCAGAAAAATGGCCATTTTGTGGTGGCGTTAAGTGGAGGCTCTTCCCCTAAAGCTATTTTCAAATTATTGGCAACACCGGAATATAAAGAAAAGATAGAATGGAATAAAGTCTACTTTTTTTGGGTAGATGAAAGATGGGTTCCTTTAAACGATGATAAGAGCAACTTCCGGATGACAGATGAGGCGCTTCTCAGTAAGGTTCCTGTTGACAAAAGCCATATCTTTCCTATGTATGCCGAAGGAATAACTCCTGAAGATTATGCAAAAGCTTATGAACAGCAGATAAGAACTGTTCTTGGTGATGAAGGTGTTTTTGATTTTATCCTGTTAGGAATGGGAGATGACGGCCATACAGCCTCATTATTTCCAGGCGAAGATGTTTTAAATGAAAAAGAAAAATGGGTATCTGCTTATTATCTTAAGCCTCAGGAAATGTTCAGAATTACATTGACTGCACCCATCATTAATCATGCTGAAAATATCCTGGTTATTGCATTCGGGGAATCTAAAAAGCATGCACTGAATGAAGTATTGAATGGTGAATATAATCCTTCGTTATATCCAATGCAGCTTATTGAGAAGAAGAATGGATTTCAGTTTTTTACAGATGAGAAAGCAAAAGGCTAATACAACTTCAATCTAAAAATAAGAGACTGTCCTTGGACAGTCTCTCTTCATATCAACTATTCTAATACCGGATTCCCGGTATATACAATTTTCTGTAGGTTAAACTAAAATAAGTTTTTAAATGAAAAACAGCACCATTAGAGAACTCATGATGCTGCTGCATTTAATGTTTTTACCTTAGTTGCTTTTTGTTCGAAACTTTTAATTTTTCAACTCAATTAGTGTTTCTATATAAAAATGGTTATTAGTTTGAAGCAAATATACAAAATAAGACACTTGTAAGTGTCTAACATGAAAAAAAAATATAAAAAAAAATTATCAACAGTCTGGTAACGTGAAAAAACCTTTATTAAAAGGACTTGTATGAGGTCATGAAATTTAAAAAAATCAAGCCTTAACTGATCAAAAACTAAAAAAATACCCTTATTAATCAAAAACAGCATCATTTATAATGATGCTGTCGTAATGTTTTACCCCAGTAATGGAATAGTAAAATATTTATACTGAGGTAACTAACGGTGCAATCTAATCACTCTCAATCTCACAACTCTGATTGTCTGTTTATATAAAATGGTTATTAGTTAATGCAAATATATATATTTAGACACTAAAAAGTGTCTAAAATGAAAAAAAATTCATAAACTTGTACGATTGAAAAGTGTACCATGGAAAGAAAGTCAGCAGCAGGAAATATCCGGAACAAGGAACGCAGTAAAAAAAAATTTTTGGATGCCGTTGGAAAAATACTGAGAACAAAAGGATATACTGCCTTGAAAGTGAATAGTATTGCTGCTACAGCCGGGGTTGATAAGAAAATGATCTATTCTTATTTTGGAGGAATAGATGGTCTGATAGATGAGTATATAGAGTCACAGGATTACTGGAGTAAAATAATGATTGAGGAAATAAAACCCCAGGTAAATGATAGAGGAAAATCCTTTATGGAAAACGCATTTTTCTCTCAATTTGATTATATTCACACCAACAAAGAGGCACAAAAACTATTGCTTTGGCGGTTATCAGAATCCCGTAAATCTTTAAAAAAGTTCACCGAAACTCAGGGAAAAAGCGGGGAATACATTTTTAAGCTTTTAATGGATTTCCACTTTAAAAATAATGCTGAAAATGCTCGTGCCATCATGGCGATTATGACTTCAGGATTATACTATCTGAATATGTATGCCGAAATCAATGGGAGTATTTTCTGCGGAATTGATATAAGTACAACCAAAGGACGGGATGAAATAAAAAAAGCTGTTTCTTTTCTGCTGCATCATACCTGCAAAAACCTGTAGAACTTTTTGGAATTTGAACTTATAAAAAAACAAACCATTAGAAATCTAATGGTCTGTATGTAAGTTGTGTTTCTACCTTAGTTGTTTCGTATCCGAAATTCTCATAAAGTGAGGGAACTAAAATAATACAATCTGAATTGTCTTATTTTTCAACCTAAAAAGTGTTTTAAAATATGTAGATGGTTTTAGTTTGTACAAATATATAAAATAAGACACTGCTAAGTGTGTAAAATCGTAATATTTTTCATTGTTTTATTTAATTTGTTGGAGATCAGTATGTTATTTTTTAGTATTGATGTGAAAATTTCTCTTTATCGATGCTTTTTGATTAAGCTAAGTCTATGAAATAGTTTAAAATAGCGTCTTTAATAACAAAGAAGGGTTGATCAGGGATATCTGTAGAAAATATTTATTTAATATCAAGCCATTATTTGCTATGTAAAAAGCAGCATCACTGTAAAAAATGATGCTGCTGTTGTTTGTACCTCAGTCATTTTTGTTCTAAATTTTTTAAACTGAGGGAACTAACGATACAATCTGAATAGTTTTTAATTCTCAATTTCAATAGTGTTTTGTATATTGAATGGTTATAGTTTATACAAATATATACAAATAAATTATTTTAGACACTAACTAGTGTCTAAAATAAAAAAAAATTTCTTAAACTTGTATCTTGTATATTGAATGTTTAGTCATGGAAAGAAAGTCAGCATCAGGTAGTATTAGGAATAAGGAACGCAGCAAAAAAAAGTTTCTGGACGCCGTTGGGAAAATACTGAAAACGAAGGGACATGCAGGATTGAAGATTAATGATATCGCTGCGACTGCCGGGGTAGATAAGAAAATGATCTATACCTATTTTGGCGGAATGGATGGCCTCATGGACGAATATGTTCGTACACAGGATTTCTGGGTAAAAGTAACCAGCGAGGAAGTGGAAAAGATGAAACCGAATCTTGAAGATGGAGGCAGAGAATTTATCGAGCATATGCTGCTTTCCCAGTTTGATTACGTATACGCCAATAAAGAAGCTCAAAAACTATTGTTGTGGACTATTTCTGAACCCCGGAAATCATTAAAAAAACTGATTGACACTCAGGAGGAAAACGGAGAATATATCTTCAAATTATTGATGGAATCACATTTTAAAGATAAAATGGATACCTACCGTTCTATTATGGCCATCATGGTGTCAGGATTGTATTATCTGAATATGTTTTCGTCTCTGAACGGAAGTATTTTCTGTGGTATAGATACCAATACGCCTGAAGGACGGGAAAAAATCAAAAAGGCGATATCTTTCATGGTACAACAAACCCACGATAATCTTTAATCTGTTATAAAGAACATAAAAAAGGGACAATAGTTTGCCCCTTTTTTATTGTTACTTATAGTATAGTAGTCTATCCTTTATGATAAGGACAGCCTGAAGCTGTACCGGTATTTACTCCGGTATTATAGAACTGCTCTTCAATTACCTTTCTCTGATCCTCAGGAATGTCCTGTATCTTTCTCAGGGTATTTACCTGGATATGAGGCCAGCTTGTGGTACCTCCGTCATTCCCGAAATCAAATTCAAAAAATACAATCTGCTCATACTGCAGCTGAAGAATCTCTTTTCCATCTTCAATCACCGTTTCGATCCACATATCCATATCTACCTCAACAGTCGGAACGAAACGATTGACAAACGGAACATTCAACACGCCTCCCTGTGCTCCTGTTTTCATTTTTGAAGACATTCTCACATGAACATGATTGCTGATTTTCTGGCCTCTTAACGTATCCCTGAGCCTCAGGTCAGGCCGTACAGAGTAAGGATATAAATTGTCTGCAAGAATTCTCTGGGTATAGATCTTATTGGAGCCGGGATCATTATCATCATTAAGTGTTTCATGAACCCAGGCCGGTGCCGGTTGGTCAAGATCAATGATTTCTTCCGGAGTTACTCCGGCATTTCCCATGGTCCGTGAAATGGAAAGATGATTGGTTTCCCAGGCCTCTTTACCGTAAGGGAACTGAGGTGAACCTTCAATTAAATAGTACGTTGTCTTATCTTTATTCTGAGGAATGATATCTCCAAGCAAAGTAATGGTGCTTCCATGTGGAATAACACCGCTTCGGGAGATAGAGTAGTCCGGGATAAAATAAGGACCATCAAGCCCTGCTCCCGGCTTTATTTCCTGTGCCGGAATGATTTCATAATAAGGCTGTCCCGGTTGCAGCTGACTTTGAAGAATGTATTGAGGATTGGGTTCTCCGTCCGGTGTTATCCTTAGCAGAGGCTCGTCTCTGTATTCTCCGGTATATCCGTACTTTGCATCTTCTGTTAAAATGGCATGAATACCGCGGTCTCTTTCAATAGATTCTTTTGTTGCTGCATGGTTATAGACATCACTCAGCCATAGGTACATTCCGTTTTCTTCGTGGATAGGGGTATATTTCAGCGCATCCTGTCCTGGTATTGTATTAACACTTTTAATGCTTTGCTCGTACTTAACTGCTCCGCAGAAAAGCTCACTCGCTCCGCCACGGTTACGTACTCCGCCGGGAACGATGGAAAATGTTAATTTCTCAATATATTCTTCACTGGTAAATGCGAACTTTCCGGGTATCGTCCCCGGATTGGTTCCGGGAGAAGGCATGATGGTAGTATGTACTCCGCTTGCTAACGAAGGGTTGGTAACATCTTTATTATAATTGACATTATAGCTTACCCATGTGCCATCCAGGGCAGCCAGAACTCCATAATCCACATTATTCTCAATAGCCTGCAGGTTATCTTCCCTGAATGGTCTTACCGGATCATCAATAAGAAGTTTAGAATATCCGTCCATTAATTCAGCCAGATTAACTTCACTTTGTCCCGGCATTCTGCGGAACAGCTGTTCTCCTCCTGCTTCCGGGCTCTCTTTTTTTCTTTTAAGCATGATATATCATTTTTATGGTTATAGGTCGATGTATTCGAATGTTGGCCCCGCATTGGTCTGAGCATCCAACGGTTGTTTCATCAGATTTACAGCCTGTTCTTTCAGAGCATACATATACATAATGGATTTTTCCAGTTCTCTCTGATTTCCTTCTACAGCGCTTTGTATAGCATCTAACAAACGTTTGTAGGTTTTATTAAACTCCACGCCCTGGGCATATAATTCTTTGTTTTTGACGTAATCTTCCAGCTTAGGGTTAGGTTTCATAGGATAGGCCTCGTTCCAGTCTACCGGAAGATCTTTTCCTGTAGGCGGTGTAGTTACAGGCATCATTCCATTTTCATCCATGAAAGGCTCATAGTTTCCTCCCAGATAGAAATGCTCATGGAAAACTTCTTTAAACCTGAAATAATGGGCCAGTTCAACCCCTTCTTCAAACTGGGACGGATCTACATCGAAAATAGAATCATCTGCACCTTCACCTTGCCCTTTGATTTCCTGGAAAACAGCAATTACTCCTGTCAAGGCTTCTACAGAATGAAGTTTCCCGCCGCTTCCGTAATATTGCTCAGGGCGGATCTGTTTTGCCGGATTTCCTGTGAAAATTCCTCCGGTATTTAATTCCTCAAAGTTTGTCGGAAGTGTCCCATGTGCTTTATAGTAAACAATGATTTGGAAAACAACGATATAAAAGAATAATACGTCATAATATTCACCAATGGTGTGTACATTTTCCATGATAAAACCTTTCATATTTTCAAGGGTCCAGAGGTGTTTTTCCTGTACGGCAGCTCTTTGAGAGTATAGTTCAGAAATCTCCGCTTCATCATCATATTTCGGAGCTTTTACCACAGATGCACTCGGACTTTCAATGGCAATAAACGTGGCAATACTGTTGCTTGAGAATGTTTCCAGACCTACATAGAAATCAACGTTCATCGGTAATTTCATGGGATAAACAGGGTAGTTCTCCTTTTTGTTGACAGAAGGCTGAATATCGATGGCATTCAATACATTACAAACCATAATCAGGTGAAGCATTTCCTCTACAGCAACACTTCTGATAATTTGTGAAGCCAGAGCATTGGTCCCGTCTTTGATCGAGTACAAAGCCGTAAGATAGGGTGGAATTGTAGAATGTTCAATAAGAATGGCAGTTTGCAGAAGGTCCTGCAAAACCGGTTTGTAATCAACTTCTGTTACCTCTTTTTTCATTTCTGAAACTCCTGAACCGAACTGAGATTCCAGATAGGTATTAAAGTCACTTATCTGATCATTCAGTAAAAGATTAGTAACTGTTTTGCTGTGATGCTTTAATCCCTCTATCCAGTCTTCTTTGCTTAATGTTGAATCAAATAATAAAGAAGGTAATGAAATAGCTTCTGTAACCGCGGCACTTCTGGAAGCCATTCTGCCTGCTGTTAAAAAAGTTTCCTGTGGTTGAACTGTTTTATTGATAAGTCTTTGTCTCATGTTGTTATTTTTTAAGTTGAATTTCAAGGTCAGCAAGGATGGATTCTACCGAACGGATTGTGAATGCTGATAATGTTAAAGTAGGATTTGATGTTCCCAGTGTGGTCATATTTCCCGCGCCTACGACGTATAAATTCGGATGATCCCAGGTTTTGCAGTAGCTGTCGGTTACGGATTCTTCAGCTTTAGAACCCATTCTGTGAGTTCCCACGATGTGCCCTGCACCATTGTAAGAATATCTTTTCTTATTGTATATCACAGAGTTTTTGTCTTTCTCAGTATATTTTGTGAAATCCGTGATGTTTAATCTTTTAAACATTTGATCCGAAGCATCTTTTGCCTGTTCCATAGCTTTCATTTCGTACTCTGTCAGTTCATAATGAATAACAGGGCGTGGAATTCCGAGAACATCCAGATACTCATCATTAATGGTTACTCTGTTATTGGGATTCGGGAGCTGTTCAATTTCAAAATGAAATAATACCTGCTTTGAAAGTCTGTCGGTGAGCTTTTCTCTTAATTCTGCCCCAAACTTTTTATCATTGATAAATTCTGCCACATCAGAACCCGGAGAAAATGCCGGCCAGCCCCATCCCCAATTGTCAAGCGGAGAAATCCATGCAGAAAAGTCCTTTCTGAACTCTCCGTCACGGAAAGACGAAATATTTGTAGTAGAACCCGGACCTCTGTACGGGTATACCGGTTCAGGGAAAAGTCCCCAGGTAAGCATTACCATATGATCCATCAGGTTTCTTCCCACCTGATCACTGCTGTTGGCTGCTGTTTTTACACCTTCCGGGGTTGTGTATTTGGAGTTTAATAAAATCTTTGGATTTTCAAAAGCATTGGCTGCAAGAATGACGATGGCATCAGACGTATCAATAGATTCTTCAACAAAATCGGTTTTTTCTTTTGAGATATATTTTCTCAGATGGACTTTTGAAATTTTATGACTATCATTTTGATCAATGCTTAGCTTGTAAACAACACTCTGCGCCTGAATCTGCATGAATAGATTACGGCTCAGGTTATCATTATCATTCATTTTATATAAAGCCTTTTTCAATGTTTTTAACGCATTGTATTTTGCCTGAACAGGACAGATCGGAACACACGAAGCATTCCCTTCACAGCGTTCTCCCATATAAGGATTCCAAACAGAACCAAGAGCTTTGTATTCTTCTTTTTCAGAACTGTCTAAAACCAGTTTATAGCCGGAATCCTTTGGTTCTGCTTTAATGATCTTCGTTTTTCCGTATTTTGGATTTGGAATGGAATTCCTTCCCTGTGGAGAAGGTACCATCATTAAAGGAATCTCTCCTGAACTCAGCTTTACACTTGTCCCTTTAAGTCCCTCAATAATCTTATGATCCATGTAACTCTGAGGAATTTCTTCCATCGGAAATACATAGTTTCCATAATATTCTTCCGTCTTCTCTGTAATTGGATATTCCTGTCTTGAAACATCCCCGGAAACCCCGATTTCAAACTCAGCCATCTCATAATAAGGCCTTAATTCTTCATAACTTATCGGCCAGTCGACAGCAGTTTTCTCATCAGAATCCGGCTTTGGAATCTTGATGCCGTATTTTTCGGTAAGTTTAAAATCGTTGGGAAGCATTCTTGGTGTAGTTCCCAGCCAGTGAAGGGTAGTTCCGCCGCCTACCCGTATCGCATCACTTGCGAATGGCATCGGCCCGAACTGAACGAGATACCCTTTTTTATCCGGATACGGCTGGACAATATGTTCCATATCCAGAACGTTGGGAGAAGGAGCCTGCTTTAAGTTCGGATAAGGAGAGTTGGGAACCTTGGCTTCTTCTCTGTAAAAAGTACGGATATATTCATTATAAGTGGTCATTGAGGATACGGAATCCAGCTCAATACCTGCTTCCAGACCTGCTTCATACATAAGGATTGATATTTCCCTGATGTTATCGGATTTTCCGGCATCTGCACGATGGACCATTTTTCCTTTGGTGGCGTCAAATACGTGGTCGGACAATAGCTTTGCGATTAATGACCCTGCGATCCCTGTTCCTACAATGATCACATCTTTTTTGTTATGGGTTGGATTCATGATTGGGTGTTTACAGGTTTAATATTCCAAGATTTGTAGCCCGGCTGTTTGGCTCCCGGCGGGTGTGAATGCATCAGATTCCAGACAAGGCCTTCCTTGTAAGACAAATCATTGATATACGCTCCTTCCCAGGTTCCCAGATACCACATGGTGATTACTTTTCCTGAAATGTCATTCATTCCCGGGTGGGCAATAATTTCGGATTGAATAGCCTTTTTTAATTCCTCTTCACCGGAAGAATTTTCAAGGATATTTTTAGAAACCGTAAGGAATTCTACGAAAGTGGCTGCTTCCAGGCTTTTTAAAACATAAGTGTAATAGGTTTCTGCAAGCCCTGTTGACTGCAGTTCGTTTACCGTAAACCCGGTAAGCGCTTCCGAGATAGACATGAACACGTCGAAATAATAATCGTCGACGTTGAGAATTTTGTTAATAATATTCATTTCGTAAAAAATTTGGATTCAATATCTTCAACTCCTTTTAGCAGGAGGCTATCAAGCTGATTGATCTACAGCTGCCGGATATTTCAGATAACACCTCTTTTTCAGAAATGATTGACTGTATTTCAAGCGATCCATAGTATCAGTTTTTGTTTATTCGAAATTAATCACATCCCGGCAGATAAGATTCAGTATTTCTACGTAATTTGAATTAACAGTGTTTTAATTTTTTGTAACAAATCCTTTATTTGAAGTGTTTATAAGAGGTTCTATTTTCACATAGTTTAGAATTATTTTAAATAATGTGGTATCTGTTATCGAAATATATCGGATAAAACAGTGACGAATGCCTGGAATAGATAAAAATACTGCCTGAATTGAATATTCAGGCAGTATTTAAATAAATAAGGTCGAAGGAAAGAATTATAATACCATTATCAGATATTTCTAGGTGGCCAGCTGTTTTACAGCAATTGCATCGATCTCAAACATCATTCCCGGCAAAGCCAGCTGGCTTACAGGAATAAGTGTACTCGTAGGCAGGAACGAAGATTTCCAGACTTTTCTGGCTTCCTCTGCCCATATTTCAAGTTTTTCCTGGTTGTGATCTACAATAAGCAAGGTGATTTTAACTATATTTTCAAATGTCATTGAATGGCTCTGTAAAACAATCTGTAAATTTTTCAAAGCATCCTGAACCTGAGTTTTAAAGTCATCTGCCAGCACATGATTTCCCCCCACGCCGCCGCTCTGTCCGGATATAAAACACATCGTTGATGGAGATTTCACAGCAATACTGTGAGAGAAGCCGTAAGGGCTGGGATCAAATAATTCAACAGGATTGATCAGTTTAGGCTGTTTATTTTTTTCCATAATCTTTTATTTAATAAAGTAAAAATGAGCGAAAAAAATTGAAAAAAACTTTACATATGTTGAGGGAAATATTTTTAATTCTTTACATACTTTCATCAATAATAAAATTCTGATGCAAAAAAAATACTGTTCAAAGGAACAGCATTTTTAGTCTTTACTCTACAACAATACTTTCAATCCCTTTTTGCAGGGCTGTATCCTGGATCACCGGAACAGAAAGTCCTTCTGCTCGGACAACGGAAATATCCGTCATCCCCATAAATCCAAGCGTTTTTTCCAGGTAAGGAACTACGAAGTCGTAAGCCTGTCTTTCCCCTTCAGAATAGATTCCGCCACTTGAAAAGGCAAGGTATACTTTTTTATTTTTTACCAGGCCTTCAGGACCGTTTTCGCTATAGCTGAATGTCTTTCCTGCTCTGGCAATATGATCAAGCCATGATTTTAATGTAGAAGTGATACTGAAGTTGTAAAGGGGAGCTTCAATAATGATAATGTCAGCCTCCTGTAATTCATCAATTACCGTGTCTGAAAGTTTTACGATTTCCTGCTGTTCAGAAGTGCGGTTTTCAGCTGGAGTAAAAAATGCATTGATATGAGCTTCTTCCAGATGGGGAAAAAGCGGATTGGTCAAATCACGCTTTTTAAAAACACTGTCAGGATACTTTGCGGCAATTTTTTCTACAACAGCATTACCCAGTTTCTTACTGATTGATGATTCGCTTCTCGGGCTTGAAATGATATGAAGTACACGTTTCATTTTTTTATTTTTTTAAATTGATGTTTCAAAATTATCTATATTTACTAATAAAAAGATAGTAGTTACCAAAAGGTTAGTAATAACATTTAGGTTAGTAATCAGTAAAAATAAAAGAATGGAAGAGGAGAAAATAGTGTATTCAAGGCCGCAATGCAGTACTCATCTGGCTGCTACCGAGGATGCTTTATATGTTTTGGGTGGGCGGTGGACCATCAGAGTAATGATTGCCATTTTAGGCGGACATACCCGCTTCAATGAGTTACAGCGGACTATCAATGGAATTTCGGCAAGAGTCTTATCCAGCGAATTGAAAAAGCTGGAGATGAATCACCTGGTGGAAAGAACTGTGATTACGGATCAGAAGCCGGTGCTGGTAGAATATGTTCCCACAGAGTATAGTGAATCCCTGAAAGATGTGATTGCTGCTTTGGCAGATTGGGGTTCCAAACACAAGAAGAAAATTACAACCTAATAAGATATAAGAAAAGCAGTGTAGAAAAAGGATTACCGTTTCTGTGGTATTTAATAAGTTGCAACATTGCTTATTCTTTAAGTATTTTTACTCAAATTAATAATGGTAAGATGATCATAGATGAAGAATTATTATTTTCCCTCGGAGCCAGTCTGGAAAATTATGAAGCGGGAGATACTATTTTTCAGGAAGGCGCCGCAGCAAAATATTATTTTCAGATCAGAGAGGGTACTGTGAAAGTCAATACATTTCTGGAAGACGGAAAAGAGTTTGTTCATGGGCTTCCCTTTGACGGGCATTGTATAGGTGAAAGCTATTTATTTACCAATCACCATTATGCTGTAAATGCTATTGCGGTAACCAGCTGTGAGATTATCAGGCTTTCCAAAACAAGATTCCTGGAATTCCTGGTGGAAAATCCTTTATTAATGCTTGAAATAAATAAGTATACTGCAGACAGACTTCATTTCAGATATATGATTTCAAGCTTTCTGGCAATTTCAGATCCTATTGTAAAGCTCACGAAGCTTTTCGATCACCTTAAAAGATATTTCGGTTTTGAAGAACCTTATTCATTTCTGATTCCTTATACCAGACAGCAAATAGCAACCTTAAGCGGCCTTCGGGTAGAGACGGTGATCCGCTATGTTAAGAAAATGGAAGAGCTGAACATGGTTAAAATTGAAAATGCTAAAATTTATTATTAGCTTTCAGTTTTCTTGTTATTTTAAAATTAAAACGGGCTGAGAGGTGTTCTGATAAATTCCTTCGGAAATACTTCTGCTTGCCAGATAATACAAAAAGCTGTGCTTACCGGGTAGCGCTATAATAAGGTCTGCCTGATCTGATACAGCAAAGTTCAGGATACCTTTAATAATATTTTCATCATGAGAATAATGAATACTGCTCGGAATTTCTGTTAAATGCTCACGAATGTAGTCCTCCAGTTCTCTTTTTTGTGTTTCGTCCTCTTTTTCACTGGTGTTGATATTAAGAAATGAAAGACGGACATCTTGCTTGTGAATAACAGATTTGTGGTGAAACAGTCTTTCTAACCTTTTAATACCTCTAATATCACAAGGAATAAATATATTCTTAATAGGTGAATAATGGTAGCTGCTGGGAACAATTAATGTTTTCACAGGACTTGTTCTGGCAATGCTTATAATATTCTCAGAAACAAAACTATCGGTAGAAGAAGTCTGGTCATCACTTCCCAGAATAATCATTTCTACAGACGGCTGGTTTTTTAAAAGCTCATTAATACTTCTGGTGAGTGCCCAGTCGCTCAATACCCTGGAAACTTTTACTTCTGGTGACTTTTCAGCGATGATATCCGTTAACTGATCGAATAGCAATTCTGTCCTTTGCAGTAGGTTGTTGATACTTTCTTCATTGACAAATGAATGCCCTTCTGCAATATGCAGATAGTCAAATTCAGATTCTCCTGCAGTTTTTAACAGGATAATATTTTGATATTCGTAGGTTTTTGCCCAGTCTGCGGCAACTCTTACTGCATTTTCCGTAGTTGATGTAAAATCAACAGGTACAAGAATTGTTCTCATATTGTATCATGTTTTAGTGCTTATTCTTCCAGATTAGCTGTCATTTTTTTTACCAAAAGCAGCGCTTTGCTGATCTCTTCTTCTTCTATATCACCAGCTGCCTTTTTATAAAGATCCAGGGCCCAGGGATAAACGGTTTCTACAATCTGTTTACCTTTCGGAGTTAAAAAGATCTGTTTGTTTCTCCTGTCTTTTTTATCAGCTATCCGTTCTACAAGATCCTTTTTCACAAGGCTGTTGATGAGATAGGTGATACTTGACTTGTCTTTGCTTACCTTATTTCCTATTTCCTGCTGGTTAATGCCGTTATGTCTAGAAAGCAAACCAAGAATTTCAATCAGTTCAAAAGAAAGATCCGGATCATAAATAGTAACGATAGTCTGGATCTTCTGGCGGAGACGGCTTTTCATTTCACTCATTGCCAGGCCAAGCTCCAGAGCAAGTTCTGATAGATTATTCTGTTTTACAGGCATACTTTTATATTAATGATGAAACAGGATTAGAAGCATTTTTTCCGATGGATTATGACATGACTTATCATAACAAATATACAAAAATTAGTTTTAATTAAAACTAATTTTGATGAAATAGTAGACAGCAAAAAATTATCCTGAAGTATAAAATAAAAGCAGAGACTAATTCTCTGCTTTTTCTTTTTTAACGGCTTGGTACATAATAAGAATGATCCCCAAAAGGAAACATGCAATAATCAGATAGCGCCAGGAAAGACCTTTTTGATCTGTTACCGTTCCGCTTACAGAGATGATAAAACTTGTTACAGAAGTGATTACATACACCAGTCCACCCATCAGTCCGCCGGCTGTACCTGCATTTTTCGGAAAGTAAAGCATACTTGTCGTAAAAAAGGAGGTGAATAAAATTCCGGAACAGATATGAATGAAAAAGGCAAAAGGAATCATAATGAACAGGCTTTCTGCAAAATAACTGGTGGTGATCAGGCCTGCGATAAGGATCAGCTGAAGTAAGATGGGCTGTAAAATTCTGGGCTTAAAATCCAGAGTCAGTCTGCGTTTGCCTATAAAACCTCCAATCATCCATGAAAATCCTAAGATCAGTGTACAATATCCAATCACTACCGGCGTAAAATGAAAAGTATTTTCTATAATAAATGGCCCGGTAATATTAAATAACATCACGATAGAGTAGCTCAAACCTAAAATGAAAATCCCCAACATGAAAATCCTGTTTTTAAGCATCATCTTATAAAGGCTGATGTTCTCTGAAAGATCCAGTTTCTTTTTCTGCGGAAGGCTCTCCCCGCTAAAAAACCACTCAAAAAGGAACAGAAATCCGGCATATGCTGCCAGAAAATAGAAATTAGCATGCCAGTTGAAGATTTTCTCAAGATATCCTCCAAGGAAAGGGGCCAGAATAGGACCGCAGGACCATACAATAGTAAAGTAGCTCAGATAATGTTTTACCTTTTCCGCATCATAAATATCTACAAAAATAGCACGCGTAGCTACAACGAGTACTGAAACTGCAGCTCCCTGAAGAATACGAAGCAGACAGATCAGTAGAATACTGTTGGTCATCGTAATTAAAATACTGGTCAGTATCAATAGGAACAAGGCTATCAATTTGGGACGATAACGGCCGATGCTGTCCAGAATTCCTCCTACAAATAATTGGGAAATCCCGTAGCTCAACAGATATGATGTCAGGGTAATCTGAATATCTTTTTCCGAAACCATCATTTCTTTGGCCATAGAAGGGAATGATGGTAAATAAATGTCCGTGACAAACCCGGAAAGCGGGATAGACACGAAAGCCATAATGGTAATTAATCTGATTCGTTGTTCAGATGCTTCTCTCAACATATTCATTCATTTTTTACATTGCAAAAATAAGTCAAGAAATACAAAACCGGATTTTAAAAGACAAAGTAAAAATTACAAAAATCAAATATTATGACAGGTTCTTAAATTTTAAGGGTGAAGTCTGCGCATGCTTTTTAAAGAAATTATTAAAATGGGCAGGCTGATCAAATCCTAAAGTGTAACCGATCTGTGCAATATCCCAATTCGTATACTTCAGCAGGTTTTTAGACTCTTCAAACATCTTTTCTTTAATGATCTGTGTGGTCGTAAGGTTGGTTACAGATTTCACGGAAGAATTCAGATGATTGACATGCACATTCAGGTGCGCAGCAAAATCGGAAGGTGTTTTTAAGGCCAGCGGATAGGCAGGAGAGTCCAGCGGAAACTGTTTGTTGAGGAGTTCATCAAATAACTTATACAAACGTACATTTGCGGGAAGCTCATTAGGATTGATATCTTCCACACGGTTTTCCAGCGCCAGATGCATTACAGAAGCAAGATTGCTTTTGATACTGCTGCAGCGGAAAGGATAGGAAGAATTATTCATTCTGTAAATCTGATCAAAATAAAGCATTGTCAGCTGGGCCTGTTCTTCTGTCAGAAAAACAACCGGCTTACTCCATTCCTTGAACATTGACGTTTTTTTAAACAGATTGAATTCAGAATTCCCATTAAAAAATTCCTGATTGAATAAACAAAAATATCCTTCCTGTACATCGCTTTCACACTCCCATGAATACGGAATGCTTGGAGAAGGAAAAAATAGGGCAGGACCATCTATATACAGCTGATGAGTACCATAATGAATGGTGCCCTTTCCAATAATAAAGCTTATTTTATAATAATCACGACGGTTGTAAGGGCTTTTAAAACTACAGTATTTCCGCATAGAAATATTGAAGTGAGATTTTCCCATTTCAAAATCCTCAGAATCAAACATTTTAATCTGGTTTTTACGGATACGTCTGTAATAATCCTCTATTGTTTCCAGCTGATCACTCATAGGTAAAAATTATAAAAATCAAAGATAAGTAAACTGTTGTCTACTTAAGATCATTTTAAATGAGATAATAGAAATTAAAATGATAGTCTTCCTCAATAGTTGTGGAATTAAAAAAATGATTGATTACTATTATATAGGCAAATATCTATGGAATCTATGGTTAAAGCAACTGGATTAACCTTTATTAATCTCCAGCTCCAAAATATGAGAAGGCAGTTGAAAAGGTCCGGCTTTTGAACTGCTCACAGCGATAAAACCGGATTCTTTTAAAAAGTCTGCAAGCGGATCATGATCCAGGATATTGATCCATATAATATCCGTAAAGCTCACTGCTGACCTGCATTTTTTCCAGAGAGACTGTCTTGCTTCAGGAAGATCAAACTCTGAAAGAATTACAAAACTGATTTCTGTAGCCCTTTTTCCGTCAGAAATTCCCGGATGTACCGAACCGCTTTTTATAATGCTGAATCCGATGGGTTTCTGATCTGCATACATCATGATCAGTTGGTTGGAAAGATCGTTCAGGTCATTGATCATCTTTCTCGGGTCTATTTCGTTGTGAATATATCTTTTGATTTCTTCTTCAGTAACAAATTCTTTGTGCAATGCATAAACGGAAGAATCAATGATGGCTATAAGATCAGAAATTCCCTCTTCAGAACCTACTGTAAATTTTGAAATGATATCCATGGGATTTTTTTTTATTCAAAATTATAAGATTAATCCATTCAAAAAGGATACAGTTCGTTAAAATATCATCGGTACAGACATTATTTGTTTAAAATTGTCCTATATCATTAAAATTTTAGTATAAAATACTGGTAGAAATACAAAATAACTGGATTTTTAAAACAACGTAATCAAATACGTATAAATTGAGGAAAATAAATGATTTACAGATAAAATTTTTAAGAAGATTTCTCTATATGTTTCTTTGGTTCTTGTTGATTTTGAATAGTTTATTTAAATATTCACTGATGCGCTATGTGACACCGAATAACATGGCTTATTTTCTACAATAATTTGATTTTATTTTAAAATTTAAATTGAATTTCAGAAAGACTCAGAAAAAATGAGTAAATCCACTATTTTTTTTCTACACAATTAGGCTGGAATCGCCATAAAACCTATATTTGCAGCCTAAATTTTTAAATAAATGAAAGAACTAATTGAAAAAATCAACGCAGAATTTGAAGCGTTCACAACTGAGGCAAACCAACAAGCGGAAAAAGGAAACAAAGCAGCTGGTACAAGAGCTCGTAAAGCAGCTTTAGAACTAAGCAAATTGTTCAAAGAATTCAGAAAAGTTTCTGTAGAAGAAGCTAAGAAATAATTCACCTTTAGCCGGCTTTCAAGCCGGTTTTTTTATATACTGATTTCAATGGTATTTTCTTTGAAATAGGTTATTCTTACAGAAAGTGAATTGCCACTTCTAAAAATCATAAAGGCTGTCGGATTGATGACCTTTTTTGTAGATTATAGTTATTGATGAATTTTTATTGTTGTTTTTGAATAAAATATTGATAAAAATAATTGAAAAGCCTCTTTTTTAGGCTTAATTTTTCACCATCTCCCTGATTTCTTTTATCTTTAAACCAATCAATATATATTATGAGGATAAATAGATTTTTTGCAGTGCCTGCAGTAATGCTGGCTGCCCAGTTTTCATGGGCTCAGATAAAGGTTGATCCAAAAGAAAAGCTTAACCCTATCGTGAAAAGTTTTGTAGATGAAGTCAATAATAATTCCCAGCTTGAAAACCTGGCGTCTGAACTGTTGGATGGCATCGGGCCTCGTCTTGTGGGAACTCCCGAAATGCTGGCAGCAAATGAATGGAGTGTTAATAAACTTCGCTCCTGGGGAGTAGATGCCAATCTTCAGCAATTCGGAACATGGAAAGGATGGCAGAGAGGAACTACTCATGTTGATATGACCTATCCACGCATAAAATCTCTTTCCGCAACTCAGCTGGCGTGGAGTCCGGCTACAAAAAAAGCCATTGAAGCGGAAGTGATCATTCTTCCGAAAGTGTCTTCTAAAGCTGAATTTGATCAATGGCTTCCTTCAGTGAAAGGAAAAATTGTGCTGATGGCACAATACCAGAAAATAGGACGCTCTGATGAACAAATCAAAGAATTTGCAACCCCCGAATTGTATGAAAAACTTAAAGCGGAAAAAGATCAGGCTGCTAAAGATTTTGCAGCTTATATAAAGAATATCGGCTATGATAATAACAGCCTTCCGGAAGCATTGGAAAAAGCAGGAGCGGCAGGTATTGCCATTTCAAACTGGACAGGTATTATGGGGGCTAACAGAATATTCGGCGCAAAAACTACCAAAATTCCTATGGTCGATATCGATTTGGAAGACTATGGAATGCTTTACAGAATGGCAGAAAAAGGAACTCGGCCTAAAATTAAAATTGATGCCCAGTCAAAAATACTTCCAGAAGCCAAAAGCTTTAATACGATCGGAATGATCAAAGGCAAAGAAAAACCTGATGAATACGTGATTCTTTCTGCTCACCTTGACTCATGGGACGGAGCACAGGGAGCTACAGATAATGGTACCGGTACGATTACCATGCTGGAAGCCATGAGAATTCTGAAAAAATATTATCCTGATAACAAGAGAACTATTATCATCGGACTTTGGGGTAGTGAAGAGCAGGGATTAAACGGTTCAAGAGGTTTTGTTGCTGATAATCCTCAGATAATTAAAGGGGTACAGGCAGCCTTTAATCAGGATAACGGAACGGGGCGAGTGGTTAACATCAGTGGACAAGGATTTGTAAAAGCTTATGATTATGTAGGAAGATGGCTTGATGGCGTTCCAAAAGCCGTAAGAAGCCACATTAAGACAGATTTCCCAGGAATGCCTGGTGGTGGAGGTTCCGATCATGCTTCTTTCGTGGCAGCAGGAGTTCCCGGAATTTCTTTAGGTTCTCTGAACTGGGGATATTTTGGATATACATGGCATACTACGAAAGATACCTATGACAAGATCGTTTTTGATGAGGTGAAGAATAATGTGATTTTAACAGCGGCATTAGCTTATATGGCGTCTGAGGATCCTGAATTCAGTAACAGAGAAAAAAGAGTAATGCCTCAGGATGAAAAGGGAGAGGTGGTAAAATGGCCGGAAGTAAAAGAGCCCCGAAGAAGTTCTAAAGATTATAAGTAGTTCTTTATTTGAAAAACAATAAAGAAGACTAATTTTAAATCTCTGAATATTATACCATATTCTGGTATATTCTTTTTGCCGTTATTGCTTAAAACATGTATTGATAGTTATATATGTTTTAGTCAATAACGGCATTTGTTATTAAGAATTTTTCTAAAAACAGGAATATCTCTTACTATATAACCGGGACGTGGTAAGATTCTGTTATTTTTATCCGGATTACATCCTTTAAACAAGGCAGTAAAAGCACAGTAGGAGGGTATATAAATTTATTGAGGTTGTGAATTGATTAAATATTGAATAAATTTTTCCATTTTGCAACGGTATTACGACTCAATTTAAAATGCAGGGCCAGCTGCGTATTATTAAGATAATTCTTTTTCTGATATTCAAGGATTTTGTGTATCGTTTCTTCATTGTAGGAACGATGAGACTGATTTGCCTTGATGTCCTGGTTATAATTAAATATTATTCTGTTAATTTCTATTACATCAAACGCTGACAGATTTTTCTTCGATAAAATTTTTGCACACTCGTCCTTTTTCTCAGGATATTTCAGGTCGACAAGATCAAGGTAAATCTTTTTATAATCAGGCGTCATTGAGTGAGATTGTTTGTGATGATCCATTGGTAACATAATAATATAAATTTTCAATTTTATAGCTCTTTTTTGAGCGAACTGTATTTAATAAAAAAGAATACTAGAGTTCATAAATTAATTAAAGAGAGTGTCTCAACCAATTAAAAGAATGCTTTTAATATTTAAAATAATAAAGTAAAATTGTTTTTGAACTTTACAATAGTTTATTTCTTTAATGTCAGTTACAACTCTAGTACCTGGTCTTTATATCAACTAAAGGATTTGTGAGTTAATAGAAAGTATATAGTTTGTGTTTTTGTGCAAAAATATAGGTCTTGTTCTATACGCTGCAATATTTTGTATACATCATCTATACAGCTTTTTCTGAATGTCAAAAAATCCGAAAATTGCTTACAGATAACGGTTGGTTGTCTCTTACTATAAATCGGGAGTATTTGCTTGAAATAACGCACGTTTCGTCGTGCTGTATCTGTGATGTATGTGCCATTTAATGCATCCTAACGCTTATTTTATACTTTTACGGTGAAACAAAAAACCTTATGAAGAAAAAAAATGTATTAACCTTGCTCGTATTATTGTTGCTGGATATGTATTCCCAGAGCGGAATTGATACTCCGAATTCTAAAATTACTCTGGATGTACCAGGAAATTCAACGAAGCCAGCTATACGGGATGGTATCATTGCATCAGGAATTACCGCAGATCAGCTAAAAAATTATCCTTCCTTACAAGTTATAAAATAATACAATTGTAGAAACAGGACGTGTTCTTACCAGATCATCTTAATATCCTTTAAAGTTAATTAAGGTAATTCCCGAGCCCGGCTCTGTTTACTATATATGTTAAGTAATTACAATAGCTTTTAACACACAATAAATTGAAAAAAATGAAAAATTTCATCATGACTTTAGTAAGTACTCTCATAGTTTTTTCGTGTACTGTAAATGTTTCTCAAAAAGATATTCCCTATACATCAGCAAAGAAATACTTTGTTAAAAATACCTCCCATCAAAAAGATTTAACTGAAAAAATAATTACTTCACAGGAAGAATTTGATCAGATTTTTGGGGCTGCAACAACAATGGGCATGAGCGGGAAGCCAACACCTATTGATTTTTCAAAAGAAAATGTACTCGCTCTTATTTACCCTAAAACCAATCTGGAAGTGGAAATTATCCCTGTCAGCCTTCAGGAAAAAGATCAGGATATAGTATATTCTTATAAAGTGATCAAAGGAGGTCAGCGAAGTTTCATGACAATCCCCAATACAATTATTATCATTCAAAAACCTGATTCAAAAAAAATAATTTTTCAGAAAGTACAGAAATAAGCAGAATTATTTGTTAGTATCAAAGGAACAGCAATTGAATATACAATATGATCAGCGTGAGCATAAAAAGAATATTTCAATTTTTAATGATGGTGTTTGCCCATTTGTCTATTTTTACTGTCTTATATTCTCAAAATTATACTCCGGACCAAATAGACAACGCATTAATAATTAAATCCGAGAAATTAAGAATAAGAGGTGAAAAAAAAGAATTAATTTCTTTCAACGAAAAATATATTATTATTTCCCAAAATCAGAATTATCTGAAAGGAGAAATTTTAGGTTATATCAATATTGCTAATATCTATGCAACCATAGGTGACTATAAAGAGTCTTTTTATTATCTGCGGAAAGCTGAAAGAAAAATCAAAAAAATCAATGATGCTTATTTGTCTGCCAGGCTATATCACGAATATGGACAGACTAATTATGGTATTGGGTTGTACACAAATGCATTGAAATATAATTCACAGTCTATTTACTATGGTAAGCTGATTTCCAATCGTAATGAAAGGGAAATATTATCAGGTATTTATGCAAGCAGGGCAGATTTCTTACATGATATCCACCAGCCTGATTCTTCGCTGGTTTATTTGCACAAAGCATTAAATATAAAATCTACTCCGGTAATTAATTCTTTGATAGCAAATCATTATATGGTTTATAGAGAGAATCCGGATTCATCTTCGTATTATTTGAATAATGCATTGAAACTACTGCAGAAAACGGATTACTGGAATGTCCAGAGAGGGCAGACTTACTACTTTTATGGTAATTTTCTTAATAAAAAAAAAGAGTACGAAAAAGCGTTGATGTACTATACAAAATCTGTTGCCATTTTAGAAAGAACCAAAAGAGTTTATAATATTCCTCTGCTATACAAAACAATAGCCGGTACTTATCGGATTTTAAATGACCAGAAGGGAGAAAAAGAATACCTTGAAAAGTATACAAGGATAAATGACAGTTTAAGCAAGGTTTGTAACGAAAGCATCAATATTTCTATCGATGAAATGATAAAGGAAAAAGAATCTGCAGATATTTCAAAGAAGAATGTATTTTTTGTTTATAAAAGTGTAGTTTTCTGTCTTATTGTTATTTTACTTTTAGCCTTTATCCACTGTCAACAGAATAGAGATATTATAAAACAAAAGGAATTTGAAACAGATGTCTTAAAGGAAAAACTTAATAATTCCTACGATTATATTATCGAGCTGGCCAAAAAAAACGACCCTAATTTTCTCAACAAATTTCAGGAAGCATATCCGGACTTTATTAAAAATTTACTTGAAATAAATTCTAATTTGTCAAAATCTGATTTAGCTTTTTGCGCGATGATATGGGCAGGATTTACATCAAAAGAAATCGCACAGTATACTTTTGTGGAACATCGGTCTGTCCAGAATAAAAAGCACAGACTCAGGAAAAAATTGAATATTTCTTCAGATGTTGATCTTTACTTTTTCTTTAAAAATCTTTCTGATGACAGCTGAGAATAGTAAATCGGGATAGATATATTGTTTTTTTTTAAGATATAGAAGTGTTGATTTTTAGAGTTTTATATATGTTGTTGTTGGATGTTGTATCTATGATGTATGTGGTCGTATGCTGTAAAAGTGGTATTGTGTTATAGTTTTGCATACAATTTAAAATACAATATTCATTATGAAAAAGAAAGCCATACTTATTACCAGTATCTTTGTTTCCTTATTTTATCATTCCCAAGTTGGAATTAATACCTCTACTCCTATGAAGTCCCTGCATGTTAACGGATCTTTACAGGTTGTAAATGAACTGAATGTGGGAGGGACTGCTTCTACCGCAGGTTCGGCAGGAACTGCAGGGCAGGTTCTTAAGTCTAATGGACCGGGTAATGCTCCTACCTGGGAGTCTATTGCAGGTGTTCCAAGTTCTACAGGAACTGTGATCGTGGTAAATGGACAATTTCTGGTGGCCCAGGAAATTATTGTACAAATGACTAATGATTTCACGGTTACAGCTGGTTCCAACGGTGGTGTTCCGGTTGCTATAGGAAGTTTAAATAATGAAATTGTAGATAATGAAAATCTGTATACGGGTTCACCATCCACTAATTCATTTAAAGTATCAGCTGATGGTGTATATCAGGTAACAATGAACGGACAGTTATCTACAACTAATGATAGTAATAATCAACCTACGGTTCCAGTATTAGGCATATGGGATGATACAATTAGTGGCTGGGTGGCGCGTGTTAATGATGTTTATTGGGCAGGATCATCAACTTCACCCGGAGGTGAGCCAAAGCAAACCTATACTCTCATTACTTCAATTCCTATGTTAGCTTCTCATACCTATTCTTTCAGACTGTATAATACAGAGGATGTAACTATCAGGTATTTAAGCTCAGGTGCTACAGGATCTGGCCCTGTTACTCAAATGTCCGTAAAACGATTAAAGTAGAGTACACTTTTATCTTAATTTCTACATTTTACTAAAAAACAGACTAAAATTAGCCTGTTTTTTTATTTTTCATTCGTTGCTTTTTTTGACAATTCATTACACGAGCATAAAATGATAGATTTAATTTATCTTTGATAAATTGACATTAAAGTGATATTATAACTATGCAAAAATAAAGTGGAAGTGTCTACTTATTTTTATCCGTATACTTTGCTATCCACTTATATAGTGTAGTTTTTGGGATTTTATAATCATTTATTATTTCCAGCTTTGTTTTTTTTCCTGTTTCAATCTGCTCAAGAATAAATTCTATTATTTCCTTGGTGTAGATGTTTTTCCTGAACGCAGGCAGAGAAGATGTTTTTTTATCGGAAGTTTTATGGGAAGCTACCTTTTTGGGAGGAGAAAAGAGTATAAGATGCTGTGAGTATGCCCGGAAAAAATCATACTCCAGCAGCTTGCTCCATCTCAATAATTTATCAGTTGTCAGGTCTTGTTCAAGGAACATTTGTTCAATTTCAGATTCAGTACATTTCATGAAACTGCATGCTCTCTGCATGTCCAGTGCTTCTTCCTGAAACTTAGCTTTAATAGTACTGCCAATATGTATTTTTTTAAAATTCAAAATAAACGGTATTATATAATTAAAATTTTTTTTCGCAAAAAATAATTAAGTCTTAGGACTTATTTTCGTTGGGCTGATGACAAAAATGGGTCTGAATTAAAATGAATATCTTCATTAATATTCTATACAGGTGATATTAATTCCTACCTGAGAAGAAAAAATAATAGGTAAACCTTTTTTTATCATTTGTTCAAATTTAGCATTCATTATTTTTTTTTAATCAAATAGCTGTACATCAGAGATACATCAATTTTTATGGTGTAGGATCAAAAAACTCCCGTAAAACGGGAGTAGCAACTTTGATCAGTATTATAGAATTCTATAAAAATGAAAACTGATTTTGTTATTAAATATTGAGAACTGAAAGTTTTACAACAGATGTTTTTGTTTGTGTAAAAACTTTAGTTAAATCCTCAATTCAATATTTCTTTTGTGCTTTATATCAGATTATATTAATAAATTTTACTGTTACAAAGTTAAATCTGGCATATGATTAAAGCAAAATTTTATATACATCAAAAGTACATCAATTTACAGTTTGCTGCTATAATAGCATCCGGGGCATGAAAATCTAATGAAAAACAGGAATTTTATCAGTTGGCTATACTACCTCAATAAACTTATTGATAAAATTAATTTTCTGATGATTTTTAATTCGTTATGATTGATTGTTTATGCGTTTCAATTAATCAATATATAGTGAATATAATCATGATATATTTTTTAATTTAACTAAAATTAGCAAAAATTTTACAATTATATATTTTTTTTATTTAATTTTATGGAAACTAAATGATGCGTTATAATTTGGTTGAAAAAGTTATTATTAATATCTTGTTAGGTAGTTTTTATGTGTTAGGACTGATGTTGCTTTTTCACTTTAGAAACTAATTATTATTTAATTTACTATGCAAACATTAAAGCTGAGCCAATTTTCGAAAGTATTGCTAAGCACGCTGATATATTTTTTGTTTTCTAACTTATTCTATTCTCAGACATATACTCCTCAATATATAGATAGTATGCTGATCAAAGTAAATGAGAATTTAAGAGTAAGTGGCAGAAAGAAAGAATTAATTGATCTTAATACGAAATTTTACAATATCAGTAAAAAACAGGATTATAAAAAAGGAGTGGTCATTTCATACATTAATTTGGGGAATATGTATGCTACCGTCGGGATGTATGAAAAAGCCTTCAAATACCTTCAGTTGGCTGAAGAAGACCTTGAAGGGATGGAAGATTACTACCTGTATACAAGACTATATCAAGAGTATGGCCAGGCGAATTTTGTAATAGGTCTTTATAAAAAAGCCATTAAATATAATTCCAGGTCAATTTATTATGGTAAACAAATAAAGGATAAGCATGATCGGGAAATTTTATCTGTTGTTTATGCAAACAGAGCTGACTTTTTAAGAGAAACAAATTCGGTTGATTCTTCGTTAATCTATCTACACAAAGCTTTAGATGTAAAACCAACACCGGTTATCAATTCCACGATTGCTAATCACTATCTGCTTTTTGGTAAAAATGAGGATTCTGCACAGGTATATTTTAACAGGGCTTTTTCTCTTTTAGAAAAAAAAGATTACTGGGATTCCCAGAGAGCGCTTACTTATTTTTATTACGGGAATTTTTTATTTGAAAAACAGGATTATAGTCAGGCATTAGATTATTATATTAAATCGGTAGAAATACTCAAAAAAACCCAAAGAATCTATCAGGTTCCCGTATTGTATCAAGCTATTGCCAAGACCTATAAAAAACTAAACAATAACTCAAAAGAGAAAGATTATCTGGAAAAATATGCTAAATTAAACGATAGTCTGGAAAAGGTATGGGATGAATCAATCAATACTTCTGTTGATAAAATGATTCAGGAAAAGGAGAAAAATGATATTGAAAAAAAGTATTCAACCATCGTATATAATGTAATCGTTTTTGTATTATTGGGTGTTATTGTATTTGTATATTGGGTTTATCAGAAAAGAATTACTAAAAAGCGTAAAATAATAGAGGAGAAAGAATTAGAGACGGAATCTCTGATGAAAAAAATGTCTGCTAATGATGAAAGGCTGGTGTTTTTAGCAAAGAAAAATGATCCTTTGTTTTTTAATGAATATCAAAGTGCTTATCCTGAGCTGGTTGAAAAGCTTTTTGAGATTAATCCAAAGCTGTCAGCAAATGAGCTTTCTTTCTGTGCAATGATACAGCTGGGCTTTTCCTCTAAGGAAATTGCACAATATGGCTTTATGCAGCACAGATCGGTACAAACAAAGAAAAATAGATTAAGGAAAAAATTAAATATTCCATCCGATGTGGATCTTTATTTTTTCTTGCAAAATTTAAATTCCAAATAATATTCAATCGCATTGTGCGCGCACTTGTAAGTGTATTTTTTGTAAAAAATAAAGACTGTCTTGAGAGACCGCCTTTATTTGGTTATATCGGTAACGCGGAGTCCTACTTGTGAAAAGGAAAGAATCGCCGGCTCGTACAAAGGGTTGGTTAACTTTCCAAATCCATATTTACAAAAGATAAATGGTAATCCATTGGATGTTGCAGAATCATAATCAGTTTGGGTATCTCCAATATATAAGGTGTCTTCAGCAGATAAATAATTTCTTTCCATAAGAAGCTGTATGTTTTCAGATTTATTTTTTTTGGTCCGCCCGTGAGACTCAAAATCTACAAACAGATCACTGAATTGATAATAATCTAAAAAAGATTCAATATAGCCATCCTGACAGTTGCTTACAATGAAAAGGGAATAGGTATTAGCCAGATTCTTTAAAGTCTCTTCCACACCATCATATAAAATTCCACCTTCTAAGTGAAGTATTTTATTCTCTTCGCCTACAATTTCAGAAAGAAGTTTCTGAGCCTGCAGGTCTGAAATGCCGGGAATAATATCTTTTACAATATCATGAGCTAATAATCCCATATACTGATCCATGTCTTCAGGCTTCAGTTCTTTTTGGATCAACTGATGTTTACCCAATACTTTATTCCATATTTTGATAATCGTAGCTCTGGAATCCCATAATGTTCCATCCAGATCGAAGATTAAGTTCTTTGTTTTCAAAATGATAACTGTTGGTTTAATTTAAATACATAACGGTTAAATATTACAAAATCATGCTCAGTTGTACTCTTTTTCTTGCTTCATCCACTTCCGTTACCTTTACGCGAACATGCTGATGAAGTTTTACCACTTCATTCACATCTGATACAAAGCCATCTTTAAGCTGCGAAATATGAACCAGCCCGCTTTCTTTGATTCCTAGATCTACGAAACACCCAAAAGCGGTAATGTTATTGACAATTCCCGGAAGAATCATTCCTGCTTTTAAATCTTTGATGCTTTTAACATTCGGATCAAATTCAAATACTTTTGCAGCTTTTCTTGGATCCAGTCCCGGCTTCTCAAGTTCTTTTAAAATATCTTTAATTCCTAAAATTCCGATTTCTCCTGTTGTATAGTTTTCCGGTTTTACCAGAGCTATTTTTTCTTTATTGGCAATCAGCTCAGTGGTTTTAATACCCAAATCTTTTGCCATTTTCTCTACAATTCCATACGCTTCCGGGTGTACTGCAGAGTTGTCCAGTGGATTTTTGGCATTGGTGATTCTCACGAAAGCGGCAGCTTGCTGGAAGGCTTTTTCTCCAAGCCTTGGAACTTTTTTAAGCTGTTTCCTGTCTTCAAATGCTCCGTTCTCAGTACGGTAATTCACAATGTTTTCTGCCATTTTCTCTCCGATTCCGGAAACATAGCTTAATAGAGACTTACTGGCGGTATTTAAATTAATTCCCACAGAATTTACACATTTCATGACAGTAGAATCCAGCTCATTTTTAAGTTGAGTCTGGTCCACATCGTGCTGATATTGGCCAACGCCTATAGATTTTGCATCAATTTTCACCAATTCAGCCAGCGGATCAGAAAGTCTTCTTCCGATAGAAACAGCTCCACGTACTGTTACATCATACGAAGGAAACTCATCTCTTGCAATTTTACTTGCAGAATATACGGATGCTCCGGCTTCAGAAACTACAAAAACCTGCAAAGGCTTATCGAAAGCAATTTTCTTGATAAAGAATTCTGTTTCGCGGCTTGCTGTTCCGTTACCAATGGAAATAGCTTCAATATTATAGGCATTCACCATAGAACGGATTTTTTTCATCGCCATTCCGCTTTCATTCTGCGGAGCGTGAGGGTAGAGGGTTTCGTTATGCAGTAAGTCTCCCTTCTCATCCAGACACACAACTTTGCATCCGCTTCGGTATCCGGGATCTATTGCCAGAATTCTTTTTTCTCCCAAAGGTGGGGCAAGAAGCAGCTGGCTTAAATTCTCAGAGAAAATTTCAATTGCTTTTTTGTCTGCTTTTTCTTTGGCTTCCTGTAATGTTTCATTTGAAATAGTGGGTTCCAGAAGTCTTTTATAGCTGTCTTTTATGGCCAGTGCAATCTGGTCCGAACTTTCATTGTTGGATTTAATGACCGCTTTTTCAATAAAACCGATTGCCTCTTCTTTATCTACAGCTACATTTGTTTTTACAAAACCTTCCGCTTCTGCTCTCAACATTGCAAGAAGTCTGTGAGAAGGAGTTCTGGCAAGGCTTTCTTCCCATTCAAAATATTGGGAAAATTTTTGCGCATCCTCTTCATCTTTTTTGGCTTTTACAACTTTAGAAGTGATAACAGCCTTACGCTGAAATAATCTGCGGAGATTTTTACGGACATACATATTTTCATTGATCCATTCTGCCATGATGTCTCTTGCTCCCTGCAATGCTTCTTCTTCAGAACTTACTTCATTATTAAGATATTTTGAAGCCAAAAACTGCAGATCGTTATTCTTTTGGCTCATTATGATTTTGGCTAAAGGTTCCAGCCCTTTTTCCTTGGCAGTATCTGCTTTGGTTTTCTTACGCTTTTTGAAAGGCAGGTAAAGGTCTTCCAGCTCCTGGATATCAAAGCTTTCTTCAATTCTATGCTGAAGTTCAGGCGTTAATGAATTCTGTTCTTCTATTGATTTTACAATAGTTTCTTTTCTTTTAACAATGTCCTCAAACTGCCTGCTGATTTTTGAAATCTGTTCAATCTGTGTTTCATCAAGGTTTCCGGTCTTATCTTTTCGGTAACGCGAAATAAAAGGAATGGTGCAGTCTTCTGCTAATAATTGTAAAGTATTGTTGATGTTCTTTTCAGAAATGCTGAGCTGTCTCTGGATAAATTCTACGGTCGTCATTGTTCTGTTTTCGGATAGCTAAAATAGGGTTTTGGAATGAGAAAATATAGATACTGAATGTATTAATCTCTTTATTTTATATTATACCAATTATTTCGGTAGGCATTTAATTCAATAGAAATATTCCGCAAATGGTTTTATCATTACAAATACTATAAAAATACCACATTTCTTGATGTATGTTAAGGCTTCTCCAAATAGGTTTTTCTATTTTTGTACCCGAAAACAACAAAATTCAAACTTTTTTAAACAGTTCAATATGAAAAAAATTAGCGTAATTGCATTAGTTGGAGTAGGATTGCTTTTGGCATCATGTGATAAAGGAAAAACAGCAGAGTCTGCAGCAACAGCTCAGGAACAAACAGTAGCAGAGAGCAAAGGAGAAACACTGGCAGTAGACACAGCAGCTTCAGTAGTAAACTGGAAAGCATTCCACAAGGGAGGTATGGCACCTCGTTGGGGAACACTTACTGTAAAATCAGGAGATATCAGTGTTGATGCAGGCCAGGTTGCTGCAGGAAACTTTGTGATTGACATGAATTCTATCAAAGTAGATCCGGCTTCAGTAACAGAGAAAGATAAAAAACCGGCAGACCTTGAAGCTCACCTTAAAAACCCTGATTTCTTTGATGTAGCTAAAAACCCTACTTCAGATTTCAAAATTACCAGTGTTACAGATTTGAAAGAAGCACCAAAAGATGCAGTAGCAGGAGCTAATAAAACAGTAAGCGGAAACCTTACATTATCAGGAAAAACAATGAATGTTACTTTCCCTGCTAAAGTAGATGTGACTGAAAGCTCAGCGGCTATTCAGGCGAAGTTTACTGTAAACAGAGCAGATTGGGGAATCAAATTCGGTACTTCAGAAGCAGACCCTGCAGAATGGATGATCAGCAAAGATATCGAGATTGCTATCGATGTAAAAGCTAAAAAATAAGTTATTTAAATTAATAACAACCGGGCTGTCTTTTTAAAAGACAGCTCTTTTTATTTACTGTAAAAATCAGTTCAAAATCGTTGAATTCTGAATTCTCACACAATATTCACTTCCAAGATATAAAGGATTACCGTGCTTTTCAGACCAGAATCCATCAAGTATATCCTTATTCAGACAGCGATATACAGCAACACCTTTATATATTTTAAGATCTTCACCTTCATAATTGAAGTTGATTACCAGGATATGATTTTTATAAAATCCGGTACCATTTTGTATATGATCACCGATAATCCATTGCGCAATGATACGGTTGTTCTCGTCAATGGATAAGGTTAATATACCATGATATGTGGGTAGGGAAGACTCTTCCTGATTACTCCCTTCAATAGAGTAGCTTCCTGCAAGATCCTGTACTGTCATTGATTTTATTTTTAGGAAGTGCAAATTTATAAAATCTTATTCTGATAAAATTATAAATATATTCATGGTTGTAAAGTTGTTTCCATATACAAATTAAGCTTTACTTTTGCCACAAATTAATTTTTGAATGATTCCTTTTCTTTTTATAACAAACCTGATTACATTTGGGATCTTTGGATTTGATAAATGGCAGGCCCAAAAACATCAATGGAGAATCTCTGAAAATGCTCTTTTAGGAATCTCCCTTCTAGGTGGAGTTTTAGGAGCCGCTTCAGGAATGGTGATTTTTAATCATAAAACATCAAAAAAATCTTTTTTAGTAAAATTTGTTCTTGTGGTTTTGATTGACCTGGTTGTGTTTTACAGATTGATAAGGCGTTGATATTAAAAATGTTAAATATTTTTAATAAATAGTTGTCATGATTTATTTTTTTTATCTTTATCAGGCTAATAACAAATAAAGAAACAACATGAAAAATCTCAAAAAAATTTCCAGAACAGAAATGAAATCAGTTCAGGGAGGAATCGTCAAAGGAATGGTAAGATGCAAAGATGCTGATACATGTGTTGTAAGATGGGGATGGGGAACCGGATTCTCCAGCAATTGTGCAGAGTTTGACATTATATGTGGAGAACCGCCTGCCGTAGATCCATGCGAAGTACAGGCTTGTGTATAATAATCTAAAGAGTGTTTTTTGAGCACTCTTTTTTATTATCTTGTAAATAAGTATTTTAAACAAAATATTAAATATTTGTATAACTAAATATTTTTTCATTAAAAATCACTACTTTTGCACCCGTAAAAATCTTTTATGCAAAACATTAGAAATATTGCGATTATCGCACACGTTGACCACGGAAAGACGACTTTGGTTGACAAGATCATTCACGCTACCAACATTTTCAGAGAAAATCAGGAGAGTGGGGAGTTAATTATGGATAACAACGATCTTGAAAGAGAAAGAGGGATCACGATCTTATCCAAGAATATTTCTGTTACTTATAAAGACACAAAAATTAACGTAATCGATACTCCTGGTCACGCCGATTTTGGTGGAGAAGTAGAAAGAGTATTGAAAATGGCTGATGGGGTTATTTTGTTGGTGGATGCGTTCGAAGGACCAATGCCGCAAACAAGATTCGTACTTCAGAAAGCTTTGGAATTAGGATTGAGACCATTAGTGGTTATCAATAAAGTAGATAAACCAAACTGCCGTCCTGACGAAGTTCATGATAAAGTATTTGACCTTTTCTTCAACCTTGATGCTACAGAAGAGCAATTGGATTTCCCTACATTCTATGGATCTTCAAAACAAGGCTGGTTCAACACTTCATTAGAGCAAACTGAAGATATCTTACCATTATTGGATGGTATTTTACAATATGTTCCTGAACCGAAAGTAACAGAAGGTAATCTTCAGATGCAGATCACTTCTCTTGACTTCTCTTCATTCTTAGGAAGAATTGCAATCGGGAAAGTGACAAGAGGTGAGATCAAAGAATCTCAATGGATTGGTCTTGCTCAGGCAGATGGTAAAATTGTAAAAGGAAAAGTAAAAGAACTTTACGTTTTTGAAGGATTAGGAAAGAAAAAAGTAACTGAAGTACAGGCAGGTGATATCTGTGCTGTAGTAGGTTTTGATGCTTTCCAGATTGGAGATTCTTTCGTAGATCTTGAAAATCCTGAGCCATTGGAAAGAACGGCAATTGATGAGCCTACGCTGAATATGACGTTCTCTATCAACAACTCACCTTTCTTTGGTAAAGACGGTAAATATGTTACTTCTAATCACCTGAAAGAAAGATTAACAAAAGAATTAGAGAAAAACCTTGCATTAAGAGTTCAGCAGACTGATGATGCCAATACATTCCTTGTATTCGGTAGAGGTATTCTTCACTTATCAGTTTTGATCGAAACAATGAGAAGAGAAGGTTACGAAATGACAATTGGTCAGCCGCAGGTTATCTTCAGAGAAATTGATGGTGAGAAATGTGAGCCTTATGAATCTTTGGTTGTTGACGTTCCTGAAGAATTTGCTTCAAGAGTTATTGACCTGGCAACTCAGAGAAAAGGTGACCTTCACATTATGGAAACTAAAGGTGAAATGCAGCACATGGAATTCGAAATTCCTTCAAGAGGTCTGATCGGATTACGTTCTCAGATGTTGACAGCTACAGCTGGTGAAGCTATTATGGCACACCGTTTCACAGAATATAAGCCTTTCAAAGGTGCTATTCCTGGAAGAAACAATGGTGTTTTAATCAGCAAAACAACTGGTCCTGCTACAGAATATTCTATTGCTAAATTGCAGGATAGAGGTAAGTTCTTCGTTGACCCGGGTGAGGAAATCTACACAGGAATGATCATCGGTGAGCAAAACAAACCTGGTGACTTAGTAGTAAACATCGTAGAAGCAAAACAGTTGAACAACATGAGAGCTTCCGGAAAAGATAAAGATACTGGTGTTGCTCCGAAAATCTTATTCTCACTTGAAGAATGTATGGAATACATCCAGGGTGATGAAGCGATTGAGGTAACTCCGAACTTCATCAGAATGAGAAAGAAAATCCTTTCTGAAGAAGAAAGAAAAAGAGTAGAAAGATCTGCAAAAGCATAATAAAATCTTATACATAAAATCAAAGCCTCGATTTTCGAGGCTTTTTTTCTATACCTACCCATTAAATGCTTATTTTGGCATAATAATCTCTGAAATAAAAAAATAAATTTTAAAGTAGTTTTGTGACTATGAGAATGAATAAATTAAAACTTATCGTTTTATTGGGCGTTTTTGCATCTTACGCTACCTCCTGTTCCGTTCAGAACAACGTTGTAAAAACACCTTCCGCGAAGAATCCGACAAAACCAATCAACAATACAAATCCTCCGAAAGTAAATCCGACAGCTGTAAAACCTGCTACAAATACAGGAGCTTCCGGTGAAGAAAATTTCAGAACCAATCTTCCGGAAATCAAAAGAGAATTCCGTGGAGCATGGATCGCAAGTGTTGCCAATATCAACTGGCCATCGAGAAATGATCTTACGGTGGATCAGCAGAAAGCAGAAGCAATCAGTATGCTTGATATGCTGAAAGATAACAATTTCAACGCCGCTATTTTCCAGATCAGACCTTCGGCAGACGCCCTTTATACCAGTAATATCGAACCATGGTCTTACTTTCTGACCGGAGAAACAGGAACTGCACCATATCCCAATTATGACCCGCTTCAGTTCTGGATTGAAGAAGCTCATAAAAGAGGTCTGGAACTGCATGTCTGGTTAAACCCTTACCGTGCACATCATACCAACGGAGGCGCAGTAAATAAGCTTTCAATGGCCAATAAACTGTCTGATATTGTGGTTAGACTAAAGAACGGAATGTATTGGTTTGATCCTGCTAATCCGAAAACACAAGGTCACGTATCCAATGTGGTGAAAGATATTGTAAAAAGATATGATATTGACGCTGTACATTTCGACGATTATTTCTATCCTTATGCTACTTACAACAAAGGTGCGGATTTTCCTGATAATGCAAGCTGGAATGCCTATGTAAGCAGTGGCGGAACCTTATCCAGGGCAGATTGGAGAAGGGATAACGTGAATAAATTTGTAGAACGTATCTATAAAGAAATTCACGCAGAAAAAAATAATGTAAGATTCGGGATCAGCCCGTTCGGAATATGGAAACCAGGATATCCGGCAGGAGTTGTAGGATCATCACAATATGATGAACTGTATGCAGACGCTAAATTATGGTTAAATAAAGGCTGGGTAGATTATTTCTCACCACAGCTTTACTGGCCTATAGATTCCAAAGGACAAAGCTTCGAAGGCCTGTTAAGCTGGTGGCAGTCTGAAAATACAATGAAACGTCACCTGTGGCCGGGATTGAATACTGTTGAAATAAAAGTATCAGACCGTCCGGCTGAAATCAAAAACCAGATTGCAATTTCCAGAAATATCCTTAAAAATGATGCCGGAGAAATTCATTGGAGTATTGCCGGGCTTACCAAAAATCCAAATATGCTTCCCGCTTTGAAAAGCGGACCATACAATGAAAAAGCATTAGTTCCAAAATCTCCGTGGATTAAAGCGGTCCCATTGCAGACTCCAACCTTGTTTATTGCTGATAACGGAAGCTTTGCTCAGACAAGCTGGAGTACAAAAAATGCCGCTGATGTTTTCCTGTGGGTACTTTTTACACAGTACAACGGAGTATGGCAAACAGAAATTCTGACATTGGATACGCTTTCAAAAGATATTCCCAAATCTAAAGACGGAAAAAAATTGAATGCTGTTGCCATCAAAGCTATCGACAGATTAGGAAATGAGAGTGATTATACAGCAAGAAAGATTAAATAGTTAGTATACCCATTCTAAATTGGTCATTGCGAACCTTTATGTGAAGCAATTTCAGTAATAAATTTAAAAAACCGGTTCTCAGACAGAACCGGTTTTATTTTAGAATAACTATAAATTATTAATTTAAGTTACTGAATTTCAGTTGTGTTTTAAAGGTGTTTTGGAATTTTTATACGGAATAATAACCCTATCGGAACTGTTTTTGCATGATTCATTCCATAATCACCAAAATATAACATTATGAATACTAAAAGACTTTCCGACAACATGGAAAAGGCATTAAGTGACCAGATGAACAAAGAAATTCATGCATCACACGTTTTTTTATCCTATGGGATCTGGGCTGATGATAAAGGTTATCAGGGTATTGCCAATTTTCTTTACCGCCATGCTCAGGAAGAAAGAAACCACTCCATCAAATTCATGGAATATATCTTAAACCGTGGTGGAAAACCAAAAGTAGACGCTATTCCCGCTCCTCCGGCAGATCCGGACAGCCTTACTGCCTGTTTTGATGGCGTCTTTAAGCATGAAGTTGACAATACAACCGCAATTTACAGAATTGTAGATCTTTCTCTTGAAGAAAAAGACTGGGCTACATGGAATTTTATGCAATGGTTTGTACAGGAACAGATTGAAGAAGAAACATTAGCGCAGAACTTAATTGATAAATTAAAAATTGCAGGCGGCGACAGGGCAACAGATGAATCTTTATTTACTTTAGATAAAACTTTGCAGGAAGCACCCAATGATGTGCCGCTGGCTCAGAATGCTACAGGGGACAATCCTTAAAGCAATTGGTGAAACAAGACCATTTAAAAATCTGTCAGAATATCGGCAGATTTTTTTATTATGAAACTCCCTCAAAAATCACTATCTTTGCACACTCGTAATTCAAGGTTCTGAGTTCAATGTTTAAAGTTGGAGAAACCTTGAGTTACCCTAAACCTTAAACTTTGAATTTTACAATATGAAATGTGGAATCGTAGGCTTACCGAATGTAGGTAAATCAACTCTTTTTAACTGTCTGAGCAACGCAAAAGCTCAATCAGCAAACTATCCTTTCTGTACGATTGAACCGAACCTTGGAACGGTTTCTGTACCGGATCAGAGATTGTTTGAACTGGAGAAAATCGTAAAACCTGAAAGAGTTTTACCAGCTGTGGTTGAAATTGTTGATATTGCAGGTCTTGTAAAAGGAGCCAGCAAAGGAGAAGGGTTGGGAAATCAGTTCCTGGCTAACATCCGCGAGTGTGAAGCGATTATTCATGTTTTAAGATGTTTTGACAACGGAAATATCGTTCACGTAGAAGGTTCAGTAGATCCGTTAAGAGATAAAGAAATTATTGATATAGAACTTCAGCTGAAAGACCTTGAAACGGTAGGAAAAGCAGTTGAAAAAGCTAAAAAATTCATCAAATCAGGAAAGAAAGAGGATATTCTTACTTACGAAACACTTCAGAATTTACAGAAATTCCTTGAAGATGGTAAAAATGCAAGAGAATTTGCTGCTGATGATTTCACAAAATCAATTATCGGAGAAGTTCAGTTGTTGACGAATAAGCCGGTTCTTTACGTTTGTAATGTAGACGAAAACTCTATCAAAAACGGAAATGAATGGATTGCCAAGATTGAGGAAATGGCTGCAGGTGAAGGTGCTGAAGTCGTAGTATTGGCAGCACAGATTGAAGCTGATATCAACGAACTTGAAACTTTCGAAGAAAGAGAAATTTTCCTTGATGAGCTGGGACTTACAGAACCAGGGGTTAACCGTTTGATCAGAAAAGCTTATGATCTTTTAAAACTTCAGACGTATTTTACAGCCGGAGTAAAAGAAGTAAGAGCCTGGACTATCGGACAGGGATGGACTGCTCCACAAGCTGCAGGAGTAATCCACACAGACTTTGAAAAAGGATTTATCCGTGCAGAAGTAATCAAGTATAATGATTATGTAAATTATGGTTCTGAAGTAAAGGTAAAAGAAGCAGGAAAGCTTTCTGTAGAAGGTAAAGAATATATTGTACAGGATGGTGACATCATGCACTTCAGATTCAACGTATAAGAAAAGTATTAAAGTTAGTTATATTAAAAAAGCGCTTTCATGTATTTGGGAGCGTTTTTTGCGTAAAATTAATAATGTAGGCTGTCTGTTTATATTTTGATATTAGGAACAGGTACTAAAAATTACTGCTCCCTGAAGTAGAGAGCAGCATTTTTATTTTTAAAGTGGAATACCTATATCAAACCGGCATTTTGGCTCGATACAGGATGGGGAGAAAACTACACAGTTATTAATGGTATCTGTACATTTTAACTGCGCCTGTCCAGTTCGGCACTCCGGTTCATAGCATGAAGGATGAATCTGTGCGCAAATACCTTGATGGCTGCATATCATCACACCTCCTTTAATGGTTTTCAACTCTTTTTTAGTGAGTTTTTTACCATTATTTACATGTTGATTTCTCATTCGTTAAAGTCTTATGGTTTAGTTTTTTATTGGCTACAATTCAATACCAGGTTGGCATTGAATTTCTGCACAGGTAAAAGAATATTTCTTACAAGTAAGGTCTGGAAGCAAGCACATTTCTTTTCCACCTGTAATTACTCTTAATTGTTTTTTATTCAATTTTTTTCCGTGATTTAAATCTTGATTTTTCATAATGTTTAATTTTTGGTTTAGTGAAGAATTCTATCTTTATGGTTGTGGTCTGCAGATTTTTTGGGCGCATCCCACAGAAATTTTAGTGCAGTTTCTGACATCGTCAGGGGGATAAGTTTCACAAGGAAATTCTGTACATGGTCTTGGTTCCATACAATCTAACATACCTCCTAAAATAGTTTTTAATTGTTTTTTTTCAAGCTTTTTACCTTTGCTTAATTCTACCTTTTTCATAATTTTTTTGTTGATTAAATGATGTTTTATTTATAATTGAGGTCTGCACTCTTTTTGTGCACATTTTGGAGAAATGATTGTGCATCCATATGGATCAGAAGAAGGCTCACAAGGGGTAGGACAAAGAACCGGTTCCATACAGTTGATAAGACCACCTTTAATGGTTCTTAATTCTTTTTTGTTTAATTTTTTTCCGATTTGACTGATTTGATTTCTCATTGATTTGATTTTTAATGGGTTAGTTTTAACGAAAGTAATAAAAATAAATGAAGTATATCACTGTCTTTAGAAAAAAATGGAGAATTTTTTAAATATTTTATTATGGTATTGATGGTGAATATTAACTATAATCGGAAAATACATTGAATTTTTCAATAAGTTAATAAGGCTTTATTTTTGAGATGTAAAAAGACTTTTTTCTCTGCCAAACAATCTGGACTCACTTCAAAAAATATTGGTTGATAAGTTCGTATATTTGAATTTTACAAATTATTTGTGATGGAAAAATTAGCATTTACTTCACTGGAAGATTTTTATAATGAGATGGCTGCCAAACTGGGCAAAGATCTTGAAAGTATTTTTCCAAAGGGACTTCACAAAGACATTGGTCATTTTAATGTCTTCGATATTGCCCAGACCATCGAAAAGGTAAAAACCACTTCTGAAATGCCCTATAACAGAAGGAAGTATTATAAGATCAGCTTTATAAAAGGACGGAACCGGGCAGAATATGCAGACAAGGTCATCTCAATTAAACAGAACGCTTTGTTATTTGCAACGCCTAAGGTTCCTTATCACTGGGTTCCTGAAGACCCTGATCAGTCAGGAAGTTTCTGTGTTTTTACCGAAGACTTTTTCATCAAGGATAAATCGTACTATAACCTCGAAGATCTTCCTATATTTCAGCCAGGTGGAGTGCCGATCTTTGAAATTGATGGTGAGCTGGCAGAAGAGATTGAAAACCTTTTTAAAAAGATAAAAAAGGAAATTGACTCAGATTATGTTTTTAAATATGATCTTATCAGAAACTATGTTCTGGAGCTGATCCATTACGGACAGAAATTACAGCCTGCTTCCAAAATATCATCGTCAAATGATGCATCTATGAGAGTGGTTTCTTTGTTTATAGAGCTGCTGGAAAGACAGTTCCCTATAGAATCCTGGGAACAGAGACTGCAATTGAAGACTGCAAAAGATTATGCAGACCGGTTGGCGGTTCATGTCAATTACTTAAACAAAAGATTAAAGGAAAGTACAGGAAAAACTACTACGGAGTTTATTTCGGACCGGATTATTCAGGAAGCTAAAATACTTTTAAAACAGACGAAATGGAATGTTTCAGAAATATCGTATGCGCTGGGATTTGAGGAAATTGCCCACTTTTCTAATTTCTTTAAAAGGAAAACTTCTTTTACTCCATTAGAATTTCGTTCCTGATTTGAATTTTGCAAATTTCAGATTGATTCAAGCAAACCCTTCAGTCTGAAAATTTCCCAACTTTGTACCATCAAAATAATCAAAATACAATGAACACAAAAACAAATATTGCACTGGTAACCGGAGGAAGCCGTGGATTAGGGAAAAACTCAGCAATTAAAATTGCTCAAAAAGGACTGGATGTAATTATCACCTACAGAAGCAACAGGGAAGAAGCAGAAACTGTTGTCAATGAGATCAAATCAATGGGAAGGAATGCTGTTGCATTTCAGCTTGACACAAAAGATATTAAGAGCTTTGATACTTTTGTGAAAAACGTAACAGATCACTTGCAGCAAAATACAGGAAGCACTCATATTGACTACCTGATCAATAATGCAGGAACAGCCCTATATTCACCGATTACAGAAGTGACGGAAGAACAGTTGGACGATGTGGTAGACATTCATTTTAAAGGTGTATTTTTTCTGACTCAGAAATTATTGCCATTTATCAATGACGGAGGAGGAATTATCAACGTGTCTTCAGGCTTGGCAAGATTCGCAACACCGGGATCTTCTGTTTACGGATCCATCAAAGCAGGCGTTGAAATGCTCACAAAATATATGGCAAAAGAATTAGGTTCAAGAAAAATCAAAGCCAATGTTGTAGCGCCGGGAGCTATTGAAACAGATTTTGGCGGCGGAAGGGTGAGAGATAATGGAGAAATCAATGCCATGGTAGCTGGTGCTACAGCTTTGGGAAGAGTAGGTCTTCCGGATGATATTGGTGGAGTAGTAGCGTTCCTGTGTACGGAAGATGCAAGATGGATCAACGGGCAAAGAATTGAAGTTTCAGGAGGGATGTTTTTATAAAGTATAATAACCTTAAGTGAATTATTATCTTTAAATAAATCGGCCGGCTCAGAATGAGCCGGCCGATTCCGGATATGGAGTAATGTATTTTATTCAACAGCTTCAAGAGGTTCCGGCAACTGACATTTCTGTTCTGAACAGCCGGGTCCGATGTAGATACAGTAGCCTGAAGAATTGGTACATCTTATGTTGCCCAATCCTCCGTGGAATTTATGCAGCTCTTTTCTGGTTAATTTTTTTCCTTTGTTTAAATTCTTGTTTTTCATGGTAGTTTTATTTTGGTAATTATTGATTTATTATTTTTTTGATTTAGATAAAATAGGAAAAATAAACTAAATAAGTCACTAAATAATGATTATATATGATAACATTACTATCGATAAAACTGTAAAAACATTTAAATATCAATATTTACGTATCATTAACAGTCCACTCCTCCGGAGCTTTATTTTTTGCAGGGACTTCATTTTTTTTCTACTAACAGCAGATACCGATGGGATCCTACTGACTGCTAATAGAACGTATTTGTTTTAAATTATAGGTCCAGGGGAGCGACCTGATACTCATGCTTTAATTTAATCGGACAGGAATAATATTATAAATAAATACTCCGCAGATTAAACAGACAAGGCTGACAGTTTTGATCTGCCAATCTGAAAAGTCAAGTGGGTGAAAAATAGATGACTGTTAAACCTTTGATAAATTTTCAAGGGCTTTTTCCAGTGTTTCCTGCTTCTTCGCAAAGCATAATCTGATCACATTCTCGTTCAGCCTGTTTTTATAAAATGAAGAGAAAGGAACGCTGGCAACCTTATGATTGATGGTAAGTTCTGAAGCAAAATCAAAATCATTTTTATCTGAAATTTTATCATATTTTACTGCCTGGAAATAAGTTCCTTCACAATCCAGAAGTTCAAATGGTGTGCTTGCAAGTCCTTTTCTCAGGAAATCTCTTTTTTCCTGGAAAAACTGATTAAGATGGGTGTAATGTTCATCCTTTTTCATGTATTCTGCCAGTGCGAGCTGAATGGGAGTGTTTACGCAAAAAACATTAAATTGATGAACCTTTCGGAATTCATCTGTTAGGTTTTTTGGTGCAGCACAATAGCCCACTTTCCATCCGGTAACATGGAAAAGTTTCCCAAAAGAGGCTACAAGAAGGCTTCTTTCTTTCAGCTCAGGGTATTTACAGATGCTTATATGTTGTTTTCCGTCAAAAACAATATTTTCATATACTTCATCACTCAGAATAAGAATAGAAGTTCCTTTTACAATCTCAATAAGTTCCTGTATATCATTTTCTTTCAGTATTTTTCCTGAAGGGTTGTTGGGGTTGTTAAGAATGATCATCCTGGTCTTTTCACTGACAAGACTTTTTACGGCAGCCCAGTCGATTTCGTAATCCGGAGCTTTCATTTCAAAGCGCTTTATAATTCCCCCGAAAAGTTCCACAGTAGGTTCATAGCAGTCATATGCCGGTTCAAAAATAATCACTTCGTCATCCCTTTTAATAAAGGAGGCGATAGCGGTAAAAATGGCCTGGGTACCGCCTGCGGTAACTGTTATTTCAGAATCCGGATGGTATATTGCCTGATGGCTGTTTTCAATTTTTCGTGCAATTTCTTCCTTTAAGCCAATCATTCCACCAAGAGGAGCGTACTGATTGAACCCTTTTTTGATAAAGTGATCCACATTATTGAGTAATTCCGGATCTGGCATAAAATCAGGAAAACCCTGAGAAAGATTGATCGCCTCATTTTCATTGGCAAGTTGAGTCATCTGGCTGAAAATAGTAGTTCCTACATTGGAAAGTTTTGATAAAGGAAGTTGTATCATAAAAGCAGTTTTGTTGACCGAATTTAATGAAATATTTAAAACAGTTTGAACTTATGGTAATAAAAATCAGAAAATAGCAGGTTTAAAGAGAATGATGGAAAATTGTAAATTAAATAGTCAGTTTCATAGTATAAAATAAATTTAAACATTTGTTTAGATTTTCCTTTTAAATGAATGGAAAGATACTTACATTTGTTAGACAACAACCATAAAACCAATGACAATGAAGATTAAGAAGACAAAGTTTCCTGAAAAATCTGTTTTATCTCCGGGAAAAAAAGATTTCGATTATATTGATAGTTTTCAGGGAGAACTTACAGAATGTGGCAGAAATATCGATATCTCAGAAATAGGAAAAGCTTTCTTTACAAGCGGGCCAAAATGGGGAAAGAAAATGTTTGCTTTCAGAAATAGAGTAATGGGATTATTCGGTTTAAAGACAGGTTCTGAAAATGAGAAGCAACAAGCAGAGAAGGTTTTCCAATGCGAAATTGGCGAACGAGCGGGACTTTTTAAGATTTTTGATAAGACCAGTAACGAAATTGTTCTGGGAGAAGATGATAAACATCTGGATTTCCGGGTTTCTCTTTTAATTGACAAAAATAGTAAAGATGTCAATCAAAACTCACTTACCATCTCTACTACGGTAAAATTTCATAACTGGTGGGGCGTTTTGTACTTTTTACCCGTTCGTCCTTTCCATAAGCTGATTGTTCCGGCTATGCTGAAAAATATAATCGGGCAGCTGGAAAAGAATAAATTGTATACAGTGTAAATATTGAAATAAAAGACCATCTACATAACAGGATGGTCTTTTTTAAAGGAATAAACTTAATAAAGTTTAATAATAAATCAATATCTCGGTTGGTTATTCACCACCCTTAGAGTCTGTAATAAAAACATGTTGAAAAGAATAAAATTATAAAGAATATGAGGAAAGTAAAGAAATTTTTCACTTGATAATGATAATTTCGTAAATATATAATTTGATTAAAAATACTACAATGTTTGCAGTGAAATATTGAAAAAAACAAGTTGAAAAAATTCGGATAATTTTGGACAATTTTGTACTTTTGTATGTTTGCTGAAATCATATATGTCACAAGAAATAAATCCAACCTACTCCGAAGATAATATCAGAACCCTTGATTGGCAGGAACACATCCGTCTGCGCCCCGGTATGTACATCGGGAAGCTCGGTGACGGTTCTTCCGCTGATGATGGTATTTATATCCTGCTAAAAGAAATTCTTGATAACTCTATTGATGAGTTCAGAATGAGAGCAGGAAAAAGAATTGAAATAAAGCTGGATGACGGTAAAGTTACCATCCGTGACTTTGGCCGTGGAATTCCGCTTGGGAAAGTGGTAGACGCGGTTTCAAAAATGAATACCGGAGGTAAATACGACAGTAAAGCGTTTAAAAAATCTGTAGGATTGAACGGGGTCGGTACCAAGGCGGTAAATGCCCTTTCAGATTATTTCAGAGTCCGTTCTTTCCGTGACGGAAAAATGAAAGCTGCCGAATTCTCCCGTGGGATGATCAAAGAGAACTTTGACGAGAAAGAAACTTCGGACAGAAACGGTACCGAAATTTCCTTTATTCCTGATGGAGAGATCTTCCTGCATTTCAAATACAGAAAAGAGTATATCGAAAGAATGCTCCGTAACTATGCTTATCTGAATCCGGGACTTAAAATTCTTTTCAACGGAGAAACCTACTATTCTGAAAACGGTCTTAAAGACTTATTGGAAGAAGAGCTGGAAAGCGATATCCTTTATCCGATTGTTCATTTGAAGGATGATGATATTGAGGTTGCCATTACCCATTCCGACAAATCACAGACAGAAACCTATTTCTCTTTCGTTAACGGACAGAATACAACGCAGGGAGGAACACACCTTAATGCTTTCCGTGAAGCATATGTGAAAACAGTTCGTGAATTTTTCAATAAAAGTTTTGATGCTTCTGATATCAGAAAGTCGATCATTGCTGCGATTTCCATCAACGTAGAAGAACCTGTTTTTGAATCCCAGACCAAAACAAAATTAGGATCCAATGACATGGGACCCAACGGACCTACCGTAAGAACATTCATCATTGATTTCCTGAAGAGTAAACTGGACAATTTCTTACACAAAAACCCGGAAATAGCAGAAGCAATTCAAAGAAAAATCTTAATTTCCGAAAGAGAAAGAAAAGAATTATCCGGAATTCAGAAACTGGCCAGAGAAAGAGCAAAAAAAGTATCTCTTCACAATAAAAAACTTCGTGACTGCAGGCAGCATTATAACGACCAGAAAGCCGAAAGAAAAGGAGATACCCAGATCTTTATTACCGAGGGAGATTCTGCATCGGGATCAATCACAAAATCCAGAGATGTAGAAACTCAGGCTGTATTTTCACTGAAGGGTAAACCGCTGAACTGTTATGGTCTTACCAAAAAAGTGGTGTATGAAAATGAAGAATTTAACCTTCTTCAGGCAGCTTTAAATATTGAAGAAAGTCTGGAAGACCTGAGATACAATCAGGTAATTATTGCTACCGATGCCGATGTTGACGGGATGCACATCCGTTTGCTGATGATTACTTTCTTCCTGCAGTTCTTCCCGGATCTGATTAAAAATGGACACCTTTATATCCTTCAGACTCCGTTATTCAGAGTTAGAAATAAAAAAGAAACAAGATATTGCTATACAGAAATAGAAAGGGTAAAAGCATTAAATGAACTGGGGAAAAATCCTGAAATCACGCGATTTAAAGGATTAGGAGAAATTTCTCCTGATGAATTTAAGCACTTTATTGGCAAAGATATCCGCCTGGAGCCAGTAGTAGTAGGAAAAGACCAGACGATTGATCAGCTTCTGGAATTTTATATGGGGAAAAATACTCCGGACAGACAGACTTTTATTCTTGAAAACCTTGTGGTAGAGGATGATACAGATATCGATAAAAAAGAAATACTGGATGAAGTAGAAAATTAAAAAAACTATAACTTTAAAAAACTGGTTGTAAAGCCATTGCAGACTGAAAAAAGCACAACTTTGGATGAAGTAGGAATTATAGTACTTACACAGCCAAAAAAAATAAAATGAGACTAAGTAACCGTAATAAAGCATCAATTTATAATTTTTTATGCACGTTGCTTTTGATGATAACCATGGTTGGCATCATCGCATTTGCTGCTAATGAATATAGGTTTAATGCAGTGGGTAAAGAAAGTTATTTATTGATTATTGTTCCTGCTCTGCTGCTGATTATCTTTTACATCAGCGGAAGACAGATTTTTGAATATGACAGCGATGGAGAAGCTTTGAATTTTAAAAACAGGAATATCATTCCATTTCTGGATAAGCCACTTCACGACGAATTTCCAAAATACAAGCTGATCAAATATGATGTAGTCAGTATTCTCTTTTTCAAAAGATTATACATCACCGTTTCAAGTAAGAATAATGGTTCTGCTATATTGAAGTACCAGATTTCTTATTTGAACAGAAAACAAGTAAACGATTTAAAACTCTCTCTAAACAAAGTAGTGAAAACTAATAAAGAGAAAAAAGATAAACTAGATGATGACAGAAGAATATTCGCATGAGGGTGAAAGCTTAAAAAAAGTCTCCGGTCTCTACAAAGACTGGTTTCTTGATTATGCTTCCTATGTAATTCTGGATAGAGCTATCCCTTCAATATATGATGGTTTAAAACCCGTTCAACGAAGAATTATGCACTCCATGCGGGAGCTGGAAGACGGCCGTTACAACAAAGTGGCCAATATCGTGGGAAATACCATGAAATATCACCCGCACGGTGATGCTTCCATTACAGATGCCATGGTGCAGATCGGGCAGAAAGAGTTGTTAATAGATACACAGGGAAACTGGGGTAATATCTATACAGGAGATTCTGCAGCCGCTGCGAGATATATTGAAGCAAGACTCACCCCTTTTGCTCTGGAAGTAGTATTTAATCCTAAAACTACAGAATGGACAAAGTCTTATGACGGAAGAAACAATGAACCTATCGATTTACCGGTTAAATTCCCTCTGCTTCTTGCACAGGGAGTAGAAGGTATTGGAGTGGGGCTTTCCACCAAAATTCTTCCTCATAACTTTAATGAACTTATCAATGCCTCTGTAGCCTACCTGAAAGGTAAGAAATTTGAACTGTATCCGGATTTTTTAACAGCCGGTTATCTTGACGTTTCTGAATATAATGACGGTCAAAGAGGAGGAAAAGTAAGAGCAAGAGCCAAAATTACCCAGACGGATAAGCATACATTGGTGATTTCTGAACTTCCTTATTCTAAAACAACCACTGATCTTATTGACTCTATTTTAAAAGCCAATGAGAAAGGAAAGATCAAAATCAAAAAAATTGAGGACAATACTTCAGACAAAGTAGAAATCCTTATTCATATCCATAATGATGTTTCACCGGATAAAACTATTGATGCTCTTTATGCATTTACGGACTGCCAGGTGACCATCTCTCCCAATGCCTGTGTGATTGTAGGGGATAAACCTATGTTCCTTACGGTATCCGATATTCTGAAAACGAATACGGATCATACAGTTTCATTGCTGAAGAAAGAATTGGAAATTGAGCTTCATGAGCTTCAGGAAAGCTGGCATTTCTCTTCACTGGAAAGAATTTTCATCGAAAACAGAATCTACCACGATATTGAAGAGGTAAAAACCTGGGAAGATGTACTGAAAACCATTGATGCAGGATTAAAACCCCATACCAAACATCTTTTAAGAGCCGTTACGGAAGAAGATATTTTAAAACTGACAGAGATCAGAATCAAGAGAATTTCAAGATTTGATTTAGATAAGTTTAAGGAAAATATTGCTTCGCTTGAAGGCAAAATAGAACAGGTGAAATACAACCTGGCCAACCTGATCGCTTATGCCATTGAGTATTACTTAAATATTCAGAAGAAATACGGTAAAGACAAACAAAGGAAGACTGAACTCAGAATCTTTGATACCATTGATGCTACAAAAGTAGCCGTAGCCAATGAAAAGTTTTATGCAAATTTCGAAGAAGGCTTTATCGGGACATCTTTGAAGAAAGATCAGTATTTGTTCGACTGTTCTGATATTGATGATATCATCACATTCAGAAAAGACGGAAGTATGAAGGTTGTAAAAGTGGAAGCGAAAACTTTCATCGGAAAAGATATCCTTCATGTTGCCGTATGGAAGAAAAACGATAAAAGGACAGTGTATAATATGATCTACCGTGAAGGCAGGGAAGGACCTTATTATATGAAACGATTCTCTGTAACCGGAGTAACCCGAAATACAGATTATCCGCTAGCTTCAGATAAAAAGGGTTCTGAAACACTCTATTTCTCAGCCAACCCTAATGGAGAAGCAGAAACTGTAACCGTGCTTTTAAAACCAAACCCTAGAATCAGAAAGAACAAAATGGAGATTAACTTCTCCGATCTGGCCATCAAAGGCCGGGATTCCAAAGGAAATCTGGTAACTAAATACGCTGTCAAGAAAGTAGATATGAAGGAAGAAGGGGTTTCTACTCTGGCCCCTAGAAAAATCTGGTTTGATGATACGGTAAGAAGACTGAATGCCGATGCAAGAGGAACACTGCTGGGAAGCTTCAAAGGAGATGATAAGATTCTGACCATCAATACAAACGGTGAAGTAAAACTGGTATCTTTTGACCTTGGCAACCGTTTTGATGATGAATACCTGGTACTGGAAAAGTGGAGACCTGCACAGCCGATTACCTGTATTTATTACGATGGAGAAAAAGATATTTATTTCATTAAGAGATTCTTACTGGAAAATACAGTTAATGTACAGACTTTTATGCCATCTGAACATCCGAAATCATTCATTGAAAATGTAATTGTTGCCAATGATGCCACTGCAGAAATCATTTTTGCAAAAGATAAAGGAAAAGAACGCGATCCGGAAACGATAAATATTGATGAATTTATAGCGGTAAAAGGAATAAAAGCCATCGGAAACCAGTTTACAAAGTTCAAAGTAAAAGCCATCAATATTGCCATTCCTGAACCGGCAGAAGAAGAGCCTGAAGTATACGAAGATCCCGAACCTGCCGGCGAAACCGATGAAGACGGAGGAATGATCGGAGATCTTTTCCAGGATAACGGGAATAATGAAAATGAATAGATCGCATGTTTATTCAGTTATAACATAAAAGAACATAATGGATATAGTTGTTATCATTATCATTGCAGCCACATGTATTTTTAGCTATATGGGTTTCAATAACACAGCATTATTTGAAAAATATAAATTCAACGTCGGAGCGATTGCGAATCGTAAAGAATATGTAAGGCTGATCAGCTCTGCATTTTTGCATGCAGACTTTATGCACTTATTTTTTAATATGCTTTCTCTGTATTTTTTCCAGGGAGTCGTTATTAGTTTCTTTGGAGAAGTAGGATTTTTGATTCTATATTTCGGATCAATGATTCTGGGGAATTTATTCAGCCTGCAGATTTATAAAAAGCAGCCGTGGTATTCTGCAATTGGAGCATCTGGAGCGGTTTCCGGGATTATTTTTGCCTCCATAGCTATGGCTCCGAATGAGATCAGTGTCAACTTTTTGCCGGGATGGTTATTCGGAACACTGTATTTCGGATACTCTGTATACATGATGCTGAATCCCAAGCAGTGGGACAACCTGGGGCATGCTGCTCACCTTGGAGGAGCATTTTTCGGATTGGTTTACTCTATTGTAATGCATCCGCAGCTGGCCATGAGCAATATTCTTTTCTTGGGAATCATGTCACTTCCGCTCATCTATCTAGGATATGAAATTTTTGTAAGAAAGCGAATAGGATAAAAGACTATTTATAATCAAATATCAAAACCAATGAACACATCAGAGTTAAACAGTTTCATCGTGATACTTATCTATGGTTCATTGGTTTTGCTTTCTCTGCTGAAGCTGGCCAACCCCTTAAAAGTAAACCATAAGGCCAATTTCTGGTTCGGGATATTTCTCTTTCTGTGGTCTACTTTTTGGCTGGATGAAGTACTGTTTCTCATCACTGGTTCAATCATCGAGTTTCATTCCTTGTTTTGGGTTAGACTTATCCAGTTTTTTACCCCTATCGTTTTTTACTTTAGTGTACTGTTTTATACCAATCCTTCCTTTACTTTTAAACTTACAGCGGTTAAGTTTTTAATCCTTCCGGCTGCTTTTCTGGTTTGTCTTATATTGATCAAACTGGGATATAAAAAACCATTTGAATATCTCAGTATTATTCTGATCCTGATCCAGGCTCTCTTTTACACGGGGCTTTCCTATATTACCATCAGAAAACATCAAAAGAAAATTCAGCAGTTCTCATCCAATACCGAAGGAATCAATCTGAACTGGTTGGAATATATCATTCTGGTACTACTTATCGTGAATATTATCTATGTGATTTATAATCTGTTCTATGATCCGAAATCACTGAATTTCTTTATCAATGCGGTCTTTTTATCCGTTATCTACTGCGTGGGATACTATTCTATGAAGCAGAAGGAAATTTATCCGTTAGAAGAAAAACAAAGACAGGAGCTGATCTCTATTGATGAAGATTCAGGTCCTGAAGAAGTAAAGAAAAAACTGATATCTGATGAAGAACTATTAAAGATTAAAACCTTGCTGGAAGAAATCATGGAACTTCAGAAACCTTATCTTGACAGTGAACTTAACCTGATCAAGCTGGCTGAAATACTGTCCGTTTCTACCCATCATCTTTCTTATGTCATCAATACAGGGTTTGGAAAAAACTTCTTCCAATACGTTAATGAGTTTAGGGTAGAGTATGCCAAAAAACTTCTGAAAGAACCCAACAATAAATTGTCTGTTTTGGGGATTGCCTATGAAGCCGGATTCAATTCTAAAACCTCTTTCAATACAACCTTTAAAAAAGTGACCGGACAAACACCTTCTGAGTTCAGAAAATAAGTTCAGGTTTATAAACTCTTACTTTTTATTTATTTTAAATAATTGATTATCATATAGTTGTTTATTTTAATTTTCATTTCTTAAAATCAGTTCGTTCAGATAATCCTGAACATTCAGACATCCTCTTTACGATAGCTTTGTACCATACAATTTAAACTTATGGATACCAAAGAATCGTATGCAGTCGTCACGGGCGCAAGCCAGGGACTTGGAAAATCATTTGCTGAACATCTTGCAAAACAAAAAATCAACGTCATTCTTATAAGTCTTCCGGATCAGAATCTCAGAGAATTATCCGGAGAGTTGGAGAAACAGTATGATATAAAGGCTCATTACTATGAAACAGACCTTTCTGTTAATGAAAATGTAATGAAGCTTACAGAATGGCTCAACCGTTCTTTTGATGTTCATATTCTGATTAATAATGCAGGGCTTGGGGGAACAAAAAAATTTACGGAAGCCTCTTCGGATTATATCAACACTATTCTACAGGTGAATGTGGCAGCCACTTCATTGATCACGCATCAGCTGCTTCCTAACCTTTTAAAACAACCCAAAGCCTATATCCTGAATGTTTCAAGTATGGCTGCTTTTTCTCCGATTGGTTTTAAAACCGTATATCCAGCTTCTAAAAGTTTTATCCATTCATTTTCAAGAGGACTGCATGAAGAACTGAAAGATACCAATGTTTTTGTAAGCGTTGTGAATCCCGGGGCAATGAAAACCAATAAGGATGTTTGTGAAAGAATAGAAAAACAAGGTTTTATGGGAAGATTAACACTTTTGAATCCTGATAAAGTAGCTTCATACTGCCTCCGGCAATTATTTAAAAAAGATTCCGTAATTATGGTGAACCCAATCAGCTGGCTGGTGATGAAAATTTTACCCATATGGATCAAACTGCCATTGATGACCCAGGCTATAAAAAGAGAGATCGAAACATGAAAAAAGTATGTGTAACCGGAGCAACAGGGCTTCTGGGAACTAATGTTATCCTTAAATTATTACAAAATGGTTATTCTGTCATTGCTCTGGTGCGTAAGAAAAGCAGCTGGCTGGGCGAAGAAAACGAAAATCTGAAGCTTGTGGAAGCGGATCTTCTGTGCGATATTTCTGGGCACCTGACCGATATTGACTGTATTATTCATGTGGCAGCAGAAACACGTCAGAATCTTCGTTATGATGAATACAGAAAAGTGAATTACGAGGCCGTTGTAAATCTTTTTACCCATGCAGAATTGATGAGCGTAAAAAAGTTTTTGTTTGTGAGTACTGCCAATACCTTAGGATTTGGAAACACCGCATTCCGGGGAAACGAAAAAGCACCCCCAATCTATCCTTTTACCCATTCACTGTATGCTCAAAGCAAGCAGGCTGCGGAAGATTATCTTTTAAAGAAAGGTAAGAACACAGAGGTTATCATTGTTAATCCAACGTTGATGATCGGAGCATATGACAGCAAGCCAAGTTCTGGGAAAATAATCTTCTGGGCATGGAAAAAGAAACTGGTATTTTATCCGAAAGGAGGTAAGAACTTTGTACATGTGGAAGATGCAGCCAATGGAATAGTAAATGCTGTTGAATACGGAAGAACCGGAGAAAAATATCTCCTGGCCAATGAAAACCTGACCTACAGAGAGTTTTTTAAAAAAGTAAACCGGATTACCAGCCAGAACCCGGTTATGATTGCTATTCCCAACACACTTTTGAGTCTCCTTGGATTAATTGGTGATGGTTTAAGAACATTAAAAATAAAAACAAACCTCAGTACCCCCAATATGAAAGCACTGCAGATTTGGAATTATTATTCTAATCAGAAGTCAGCAGACGAGTTGGGGATTCAATATCAATCTATTGATAGGGCAATTGAGGATGCTGTCCGGTATTTTATCGAAAACCCCGTAAATAATAAAAAAACCAGCTCTTAAAAGCTGGTTTTAGAAGGTTATCTTATTATTTTCTGAGTTACATTTTTATTAGAAATAACGCAGGCTTTGCTGCAGTTATTGGCAGTTGAAATATTAACCTGTACCAATGCCGGCAATGATCTGTATTCTTCACTATTGTAAGGTGCTTCAGTACCATTGCTTCCACCTCCTTTAATATCATACTGTATCTGGGCTACTCCTGTGAATCCTGCCGCAGGTTTGAAAGAAAGTGCTCCGGTAGTTGGGAAATAAGTCCATGTTCCCTGACTATTGGTGTAGACACCGCCTGTTATATTGGGAATTACAGCTCCGTTATTATCTAAAAAACGAAATGAATTAAAATCAAGGTTGTTATAGGAAAGGGTTGGAGGATTCTGGCCATTAGCTGAAGAATAAGCCGCATCATTAAGCAAAGGATAATACGTTGACTTTATCCCCGGGCAGCCTGCAAACAAATCATCTGTTACTTCAGCAGCATAAGGTCTTGTAACCCCTAGATTTTTCAGTAAATGTATATTTTTAGCAGCTCCGGTAGATGCTGCAAATCCAATTCTGAAAGTAGAAGGAGGCGAAGTATCCAGAGTCCTTACCGTAGTGTTGGAAATGGTAGTCTCGGTATATTTCAGCGAAGTAGGGTAGTAATAATTGTCAATCACCTTTTCTTTCACCGTTCCGTGCTGGATTTCCAGGGTTATATTGTAACCGCCGGCCGGATTGGGAACAAGGGTAACATATGCTTTACGGAATCTTGCATCATTTTCATTCTGAGGAATTGTAGTTCCGCCACTTTCAATGCTGAACTGTTGAAGTGCTGTATTTTTAATCCCGATATATTTCCCTGTTGCCGTATCCAGATAAGCAGATCGGTTGCTGCTGGTTGGTAAAGCATTGGTTGCGATACTGTAAAGCAGCGGATAACCGTTATATCCTGCAGGCTCAGCTGAAGACAGATACTGGTTTCCACGCTTTCCTCTTAATGAAACGTTGCTGCGACCATCTGCCAGTCCCACCCCAAATATTCCGTTTCTGATCCTTTCAGTTTGTTTAAAACTTGTTTTAAAATTTCCGTATTCATCCAGACCTATTCCCAGATAACCACCTCTCAGTCCTTCCGTAGATTCTCCTCCACGTACAAAACTATATCCTAATCCTCCACCAAAATATCCGAGGTTAAGCTGATCTTTAGGAATAGAACCATCTACCAGGAATATGGAAATTCCATCTCCTCCGTTGGTATTTCCTCCATAAATGGCAAATTCAAATTCAAACTTGATTCCCTGATCACTTTTGAATATTTTATCCGCCAATATCACTCCTCCTGAAATATTATTCACACTTCGGGTGAGCCTTAGCCCGTCTGTGGTAAAGGTTGCGTCATTCTGAACACCGCTGGTAGCTACCTTATAGGCTTCCTGTGGCTGTAATCCCTGAGTAAAGTTTACAAAATAAGGATAACCGGTTCCCTGTTCGTTCTGAGCCTGAATGTTTTGAGAACAGGCAAATAAGGAAAAGGTAAACAAAAACCTTTTGTACCGTAAAATTGAGCTGCTGTTTATCATAACTCAATTATTTAACAACAAAAACAATATTGATAAAAGAACAGTCAGTAGCTGCAGCTTTTACATCATAAGTCATAACTCCGTCATCAGAAATAGAAATATTACTGAATACATTAGGGTCGGCATCGGTTACATAATAGTAAAGATCTTTACTGGACGGGAAAAAAGGAATAGAAGCTGGAGCACTGGTACTCTTTGCTTTTGGAGATCCAAACTGTGTTTTATACAATGTATACAAATCTTTAGTCCGGCCAGTAGCTGTGATGGAAGTGTCAAAAGAAACACTAGGCATATAAAACATTTTTACGGCATTGCTGCTGATACAAAGCCAATCCGGTTTGAGAGGAGTACCGATATTCTGACTTAAACATTTCTTATCTGTATCGTAGATAAGAAGCGAGTTGGCAGGATTGGCAATAGCATCTCTTTGTACTGTAGTCAGTCTGGGTATCAGCATTCCTTTATTTTGACTATAAACATCCAGAATCGCACTCTGGTCAGGGGTAGATGTGTTAATCCCTACTTGAGCGAAAGAAAGCGAGCTTGCAAAAACGATTGGTAGAAATAATTTTTTAATCATGATGTCTTAATAATTTTTATTTGTGTGTTTTTTGTTTTTTACAGGAAGAAATCTTTATAAGGCTTAATTTCATAAAGGCAATAGATATAACCAACAAGTCCATTAATACAATGAATTGTTTTGCTCAAATAATAGCCAGACGAGACTTTTGTTCAAAAGCTCATCAACAGATATAGCAAGTATGCTTCATAAAGAAATATCCTATACCTACCTGGGTGGTTGAAAAATTAAATGATTATGTAGCCGTATAAGCTCTTAAATAAGTAAGATTCATATTCCCTCGTGTTTTTTGCAAATGTACAAAGAAATGTTCAGATGTTTATGGTTATAGAATTAATTCTAGTCTTCTCTTAATGATTAGTGTAATTTGTATTGAATTTTTACACAAGCTTACCAATTGGTAAGATTATTTTTATTATGTACATCTTTGTATTGTGGTAAGAAATTAAAAAAACAGATGATGTTGGGGTAGTGACAGCTTAAATTGAAGAAAAATTTTTCCGTTTTTGTATCTAAAGAATTGAAAAATAGACTATTTTGAAAAATTAGCTAAAGCATCTTCCAATGCTTGTACAAAATTAATGTGATTTGTTTTATTACTTTCAAAAATAAAATCCCTCATACTTTTGCTTTCATATTTACTGAAATCGCCAACAATAGCCAGTCCTATGCGGTAGTTTGAAAATTTCTGTAGAATTTCCCCAGCAATTTTTGTTTTTAAATCAAAGAATTCTGGAGTAATATTTTTTTCGTGAAGAATAACTTTGTCAAACCCCTGATAATAGATATTTCCCATAAGATCCAACCCGTCTTGTGCAGACCGGATAATGATGTCATCAGAAATAATTTCTGCAATTTTAATAGAATTGATTTCGTGTTGCTGAATAATCATGTTTACTGTATTGTTTTTTTTATGTCATGTAGAAAGTGGTGTGGCGGAAATGCATCTCCCTGATTGGTAAGTGCAATAATACAGCTGTTATGCTCCAAATCTCTCCAGAATAAAGCTTTAAAACCGTTCAGGCCACCTGTATGCATTGCTGATTTTTCTCCGCTTTTATTCTCTATGTACCACGCAAAGCCGTAATTTGATATTTGTCCGTCAGATAACTGGAAAGGAGAATACATCATACTTATATTTTCTTTATTAATAAAAGAATTGTTTCGTAAAGCCTGATCAAATTTATAGAGATCTTCAGGAGTAGAGTAGATTCCACCGTCACCGGTTGTTAAAATTGAATAATCATCAGGCTGCTTTTGTTCATTATATCCGAGTGCTCTATTGTGAATAACTGTCCCAGGTTCATACACATAAGTGTTATTCATTTTTAATGGAGTAATAATCTGTTCATTGATGAATGTACTGTATGATCTACCTGAAACCTTTTCAATAATCAGAGAAAGAACAATATATCCGGTATTGCTGTACTTAAACTTGCTGTCCGGAACAAAATCAAGATTTTTAAGATCAAACAGCCAGTTTATTACCTCCTGATTCGTTAATCCTCTTTTAGAAAACAGGTTTTCATAATCCCTGATTCCTGAAGTATGATGCAAAAGCTGTCTGATCGTAATGTTTCTGGCATATTCAGGAAGCGTTATAAACCGGGATGCTTTATCATCAAACTTCAATAAACCTTTTTGCTCCAGCATGATAATAGCTGCTGCAGTGAAGGGTTTACTGAGGGATGCAATGTAAAATGAGGTATTTTTATCTGTTTTCAGCCCTTTTTCAAAGTTGCGGAAACCCAAAGCCGTATCGCAAACAATCCTGCCGTTGTTCACAATCAAAACGGAACCGTTGAACTCTCCTTTACTATAATATTTACTCACCACATCCCGAGGATGCTTTTGGCAGGATACCAGTTGCATAATCAGTGAAAGACAAATGAGAATTTTCCATAGTAAAGTTTTCATAGGTTCAGTATTTAAACAGGTAAAATTACTTATTTCCCTGCATAAATAAATCGGTCATTTTCAGATAAATCCTTCAATAGTTGTGCATTAGGAAAATCCTGATAAAGACTGAGTGTTTCCAGCCCCAGCTTCTGATTGATTTCAAGGAATACAAGTCCGTTCTCATTCAAATACTTTTCAGCATCTTCCGCAATTTTTCTGTAAAAGATCAAAGCATCTGAAGTAGGGGAGAAAAGGGCCATTTTAGGTTCAAATTCTTTCACAGAATCAGCAATTTCAATCTCCTCCTCAATTCCTATATAGGGCGGATTTGAAATAATGATATCATAATTTTCAGCCAGATCAAAATTAAGATAGTCGGCATGAATGAACCGGATTTTCAATTGGTGATACTCTGCATTTCTTTGGGCTGTCTTCAAAGCTTTCTCAGAAAAATCAATAGATGAAACCTCTGCTTCTGGGAAATGTTTCTTTAAAACCAATGGAATAACTCCGCTTCCGGTTCCTATATCCAAAATCTTTAGACCTGGAACCTTTAACTTTGAACCTTTAATCTCCCTGATAGCAATTTCCAATAGTTCTTCTGTTTCAGGGCGGGGAATCAGAACATTTTCATCCACAAAGAATTTCATTCCGTAAAATTCTGTTTCTCCTAATATCTGCTGATAAGGTCTTCCGGTTTTAAGTTCTGAAACAAGAAAACACAGTTTTTCCTTATCATCAGTCAGAAGCTCCTGTTCAGCAAATCTTCTTTGCTGAAATGAATCGAAACCTACGATTTGATGAATGAATAAAGACGATAAAAACACACTTTCCGAGTCTGTATAAAGATCGGAAAGTTCTGTTTTGAAATATTTTTTAAATCCTGAGATTGTCATTTATCTTGTAAAAACCAGTTTTGTATCTGTAGACTTCTCTTCATCAATTCTGTATCCTTCATAGTTGAATGCTTTTACATCCTCCAGTGTTTTGGCATTGGTCTCTGCGCAGAATCTAACCACAAGACCTCTGGCATGCTTTGTATACACAACAATGGTCTTCAGTTTTCCATCTTTTAATTCATAAAAATCAAAATCAATGACTTTGTGATTCAGTTTTTTTCTGTCGATTACTTTTCCATACTCGTTGCTGGCAAGGTGAAGGAGGATTTCTCCTTTTTTCATCTCAGAATTCAACTGCTCTGTAATCTTTTCTCTCCAGAATTCGTATAGGTTTTTATATTGCTCAAATTCAAAAGGACGGCCCATTTCAAGTCTGTAAAGCATTACTTTATCAGATGGTTTCAGTAAGCCGTAAAGCCCGGAAAGGATTCTGTAGTTTTTTTGAAGGTAATCTACAGCATTTTTATCCAGTGTTTTAGCATCAAGACCTCTGTAAACCTCTCCTGTAAAGGCAAACATTGCAGGAGCAGATTCTTTTGCTGTAGGTTTGGACTTCCATTTTTGATTTCTTTCCCAGTTTTCATCAGCAAGCTTTGGGGATATTTCCATAAGCTCGGAAAGGTATTTTGGTGATTTTTCTTTTAAATAAGATTGTATCAATGCTGCATCTTCAATGAATCTTGGAGTAGTGGTTTTCAACAGATCCGTTGAATTTTCCGTGTTCATTAATTTGGCAGGAGATGTTATAATTTTCATAATGTTAAAATACAGATAAGTGTTTTATATCAATACAATTCATGACCATCATTGCGATAAAATCAATCATAAAATGACAGATGATCAGAATTTTAATATTTGAATAGCGTTTATAAAATACAGCAAACACGATTCCGATAAAAAAAGGTCCAAGAACCTGGCTTATGGTACCGTAAGTGCTGTGCAGAATTCCAAATAAGACAGCTGAAATAACAATGGCAACTGTCGGGTTATTATAGATTTTTTCAATCCTGGGCTGGATATAGCCCCGCATCAGAAATTCCTCTACAATAGCAGCCGTAAGGCATGTAAAAATAACTAAAAAATAATTATTTCTAAGAATGGGAACAAGGTTGAGAAGCTTCTCACTTATTTTTTCCTGTGTAACGAACATGACGACTGCATTCAGAATCACTCCGCCAATCAGACAGATAAAATATAAGCTCACAACAGCTTTGATGTAAAATGTTGCGGAATATTTCTTCTCCTTTTTAAGAAAAAAAGCACTTTTCTCAATAAAGACATTGTATAGAAATACAATGATAAGAACAATCCATAGTATAATTCTGCTGAGAAAGAAATTGGTTTCTGTAATTCCTCTTATTCCCGTTATTGTGGTAACAGCAGGAAAAGAATAGAGCATCGCTGCCGCTAAAATAACAAAAGTGAGTAAAATTCCTACAGCATATTTCCCGGTAAGACTCATAATTCAGTACCCTAAACCTTGAACTTTAACTTTGAACCTTGAATTAAATGATCCCTTTTCCCTGACGGATGATTTCCGGTTCTCCTGAAGTAAGGTCTACAATAGTAGAAGCTACATTATCACCATATCCTGAATCAATCACGATATCTACCAGATGATCATATTTTTCAGCAATAAGTTCAGGATCGGTAGAGTATTCGATAATTTCATCATCATCTTTAATGGAAGTGGATGCTATGGGATGGCCAAGTTTTTCAACAATAAGCTGCGGAATCGGATGATCCGGAACACGGATACCAATTGTTTTGTGGCCTTTATAGGCTAAAGGTAAACTTTTGTTGGCTTCAAGAATGAAGGTAAACGGCCCGGGAAGATGACTTTTCAGAAATCTGAAAACTGAGGTATCAATAGGTCTTGTAAAGTCAGAAAGATGGCTGAGATCATTACAGATAATTGAGAATTTAGACTTGTCAAGCTTCATTTTTTTCAGCTGAGCCAGCTTTTCCATGGCTTTTATATCAAAAATATTACAGCCTAAAGCATAAATCGTATCAGAAGGATAGATAATCAGCCCGCCATTGTTTAAAGTTTTAATAACCTCATTCACAAGATTTTCCTGTGGGTTGTCTGGATAAATTTTTAATATTTTTGCCATAAAACAAAGATACAAATAATAAAATAGTTTTCATAAAAGTCCTTTATTTAAAAGAAAAATTAGGATTTGTAAAAAATATTCGTACCTTTGCAATCCAATATCGCGGGATGGAGCAGTAGGTAGCTCGTCGGGCTCATAACCCGAAGGTCATCGGTTCGAGTCCGGTTCCCGCTACTAAACGAAAAATCGGTATGACTTATTGTTATACCGATTTTTTTTTATATGTTCTGTCTAAAAAAAGCTTAATTAAATGAACATTTAATTAAGCTTGTAAATTCTATAGTATTTTTTAAGATCTGTTGATGGTATCTGGATATTATGATATTGCATAATCATTGAATAAGTTCAATTGAATTTTCATCTGTTAAATTTTGCAGTTTTTGTTTTTGTATATTTCGTACCGTTTCCATAGACTCTGATGTTATAGTGGTCTCCGAGTTCGAAAGTGATCCGATCATATTATTAATGAAATTCTTTTTCGCCTCTTGTAAGCCTGCTACAGAAGTTTCCGTAGAATTCTCATATCTTTTTTTCCTTACTGTCAATTCCATACCCTTCAGTTTTTCGCTTGATACAGATTTTACAAGTTCATAGTCATAATCCCCATTTTGATCCGATATTTTAATTATCAATCCCGGTAATCCTGTAAATTTGTAAGGGCCGTACGAGAGGGGAATATCGGTGGAATACCAGGCGATCCAGTTTCGCCCTTTGTAATTAAGTTCAGCTTTTTTACAGTTAAATGATTTTATTACTTTGGACTCATTAATAAGTTTCCAGTTGTTTATTATAGGTTCTTTATAGGAAAGTAATGTCATCCCGATATTTTCAAAATATTGAATGTTCTGATTAGATTGGATAATCGTGTATGGGAATTTGGTTTTTGGGAAAGATTTTCCCCTAAAATCTATATTTGAATATCCGTTTACGGTAGCTTTTTTAAACTCACTTTGAAACACAGAATCAAATTTTACAGCTTTTTCACTGATAAAAAAAGCCCGGTCATTCAAGACTTGTAAAGAGAAAAACTCTTCATGTATATAGTTGGGGGTTGATTTGTTTATTTTCCCTTTTAATAAATAGGTGAAGTCTGCAACAAGGGCTTCTTTTCTTTCTGTCTGAGAATAAAATAATGCAAATAAAAAGAAGGTAAAAAGGAAAGAAATTTTCTTAGAGTTACTCATGATATTATGATAAATAAAAACTGCACTTACAGTTGATTGTTATTATTACTACTGTAAGTGCAAGATATAATTAAAAAATTAATTACAGTAATTTGCTTCAAGAGCTTCTGTCCATGCCATTATCTGTGCTTCACTCCAGTTAGACTGATTAGTTACCGCAGCTACACCACAGCTTGTAGTATAATAGATTGGATAAAATTTGGAATATTTCTTCTTTGTTTTAGAATCTTTCTTCAAAACTTCTATTCGGTTTTCTTTTTGAATCTTAGACGTAGTTGATTTCTCGTTCTTAGATGGAGCCGTAGCAGCGCTCATGATTCCCGCTGTAAGAATTCCAGCGATTAAAATAATTTTTTTCATGGTTTTAAAATTTAAAATTAATTGAGTCGCGAATATATCCAGCGTCTTTGTTGTCAAAGGTTCTCTTCTGTTTTCATTTTTGTAAATCTAGGGCATTACTACTTCTAATATATGTTTCAAAAATGATATTCTGATAACTGCTTAAATACTATCGCAATAATCAAATTTATATAACCATTAATTAATTTGATTACGGTTTTCCATAAGGAAAAATATAAAATATTTTTATAGCATCTTAAATTTTATAGAATTCTGTTTTTATTTTCTTGTCATTGCAGACAAAACGATGGTATAAATTTGAATCAGTCCATATTCATTTCCTTCCATTTTTTAAAAGCTTTTTTCATACAATGCCCGCAGGCACGATAGCCATTTTCTAAAGCTTCTTTTTCGTCTGCAAAGAAGATCCTGTTTTCTTTCTTCATTCTTTTTCCTGAGCGGCAGCTGAGCAATCCATAGATTTTCAGTTTTTTATTCCCTCCAAAAGAAATGTCTCGGTGGTGGATTTTACTTCTAAGACTTTCGGCTGTGATCTGAGAATGCTGAATCATAGTTCACTTATTTAATAATTAGGTGGTTGCATCGTGGAAAATAATACCTAGCGCATAGCGGTTTCCTTCTCTCACTTCACTTACTCCATGTTTCATATTGACTCTGTAGTATCCTTTGGTTCCTTTTTCCGGTTTAAACTGAGTCGTAAAAATAAGGACATCTCCTTTTTTAGGTTTTAAAACAATAGCTTTTGACTGCGCTCTCGGAATCTGTTGGGTAAGGACAAACTCACCGCCTGTAAAATCTTTGTCGGGTTCGCTGAGCATAACAACAATTTGAATGGGAAAATAGATATCTCCATATAAATCCTGATGCAGCGTATTAAATCCTCCTTTTCCATATTTCAAAATTAAAACCGTAGCTTTCTGCTGGTTGTTAAGATGACATAGATCCAGGAACTCCTGGTGCTCTAAAGGAAAATGAATGTCAATATGTAAAGCTTTAAACCACGTATTGGCAATAGAAGCCAGATAGGGATACATTGTTGTTCGTATAGTTTGAATGATTTCTGGTAATGGATAGGTAAAGTATTTATACTCACCCAATCCAAAACGGTGTCTGGCCATGACGACTGTTTTACGGTAAAGAGAAGAATGATCGTAATCTGCTTTTAATAGTTCACATTCTTCCCCAGACAACAGATCAGGAATGATGGCATACCCGTTTTGATGCATTTTTTCTGTAACGTTCTGCCAGTCTGTATTTTTGATTGTATGGACAATATCTTTCATTGGTTTGATTTTATTCTGCAAAAATCTATAGTTCCTCAGAACAATACAATCCGAAACGTGCGATATTCATTGCGTAGTTTATAAAAGATCAGAGTAAGTCTGTCTGGACTATTGCTTTAATATGATTCTGGATGATATCATGGGTCCTGTTTAAAGCTATTTTTGCCCTGTTAATAAAAATAGATATAACGATGAATTACATGATTAAAAAGGCAAGTCTTGAGGATCTTGATGAAACGGCTGAATTGTTCAACCTTTACCGTATTTTTTACAGGCAGGAATCAGATGTAGAAAAAGGGAAGGCTTTTCTCAAAGAACGGTTTTTAAACAGTGAATCCGATATTTTTCTAGCAGTAGAGGACGGAAAAGCCGTAGGATTCGTGCAGCTTTACAAATTATTTCATTATACCAGATTACAAAAACAATGGCTGTTAAGTGATCTTTTTGTTCATCCTGATTATAGAGGAAAAGGACTTTCTGTGGCATTAATTGACCGTAGTAAACAATGGTGTGAAGAAACAGGAGCATGCGGGCTGATGCTTGAAACCGAAAAGACGAATGATATAGGAAACCAATTATATCCACGCTGTGGGTTTGAATATGACGGATTGCATAATTATTACCATTGGTGGAAGTAGAATAAAGCCGCAAAAGATAACCTTTTTTTGCGGTATTTTACTTCTATAATGATAAGTAGTATTAGTTCTACAGTTCTTAACACTTAATTCTACAGGTATTTTCAACCAGCAGAAGGGTATAATCCTATTTTTGTAAAGCTCTTACAGATCATGGGTAGGACAGTTGATCTGTAGAGCGTATGCAAAAAAATCTCTGCCTAATTTTCTACTTTTTCCCCACGGTTTTATGATTAGTACCACAAAACTGCTTTTTCCGGCGGAGATTTTTTGCTTTTGAATAAAAAAAGAGAACGACGATGGTCATTCTCTTTTTTTATTCTTAAATATATTTAAATATTATTGAGCCAGTTGAGCGTAAGGAGTAAGCTTGTTGTCATCAGACATGGTCTGTCCCAGAAAGTCTCTTTTCTGATCCGCTTTCATTCTGCCTGCAGCATCATTGGCATTGAAATAAGCTTCACTTAGTTTTGTAGCGATATCAGCAGGTTTGAAATCGAATTTTGTATCTCCTTCAACTCCAAGATAACCATTCTTTCTTGTAAGGTTAGTAATATAATTGTTGTAATTGATCATGGTTCCTCTCATCATATTGTTATGGTATTCCATACATTTCTTAGCTTTTTTAGATGAATTGTTCAGGATACAGTTTTTCATGTTGTTTCTGTATAAAAACCATTCAGATTCTACAATACCATATTCTTTACCCAAAGCAATCTTTCCGTTATTCACAATATTATTATCGCCTTCTTTTGTAGCGATCGTCTGAAGATGTTGAATAACCAATGGAACGGTAGCTTCGATTTTTGATTTTGTATCTTTCAGTATGCTAAGATCGGCAGCAGGAGAACCCTTCTTTTGTGCTGTAGTAACATTAAAAATAAGCAGTAATAGTACAATCAGTAAATTATATCTTTTCATGAGAAATTTTTAAAGCACTAAAATAAATATAATTTCCCGGTTAAAACAAATTCATTTTAATTTTATTTAATAAAATTTAACAAGTTTTAAGGATTTACCTCTGAATTGTTTCTTTTTCTATCGATTAAGCAGGCTATATTTTCACTCTCTTAAAAATTTAATATATTTTAACTATTTTTATTCAATTGATTATCAGGTGTTTAATGTTTTGCTGGTGTTTATCACTAAAAAAATAGTTGTTTGATTCAATTTTATTTCTACATTTGTATAACTAATTTCTTAGTGATATAGAAGTTGAAAGGTTTATATCACTATAAATGATAAATGAACAGGATATGAAAATTCAGACTTTAACAAAAGCAGAAGAACAGGTAATGCAGTATTTATGGAAGATAGAAAAAGGATTTCTAAAGGATGTTCTTGATCTTTTTCCGGAACCCAAACCCCATACCAATACGGTATCTACCATTTTAAAAGTGTTGAAAGACAAAGAATTTGTAGACTATCGTGTACATGGAAGACAGCATGAGTATTTTCCGCTGGTTTCAAAAGAACAATATTCCGGGAAAACCATGAAAAGTCTTGTAAAGAACTATTTCAAAGGCTCTTACAAAAGTGCCGTTTCATTTCTGGTAGAAAAAAATGAAATGACGGTAGAAGATCTTGAGATGCTATTGGATGAACTCAAAAATAAAGACTAGGACCATGGAAGCAATACTTTTATACTTTGGAAAAATTATTTTATGTTCGGGTGTAACATTTTTGTATTATCAATTGTCTTTAAAGGACAAGACATTCCATCATTATAACAGATTTTATCTGCTGGCAGCAATTGTGATATCCCTGTTATTGCCACTTATCAGAGTAGATGATTTTACGATAGAGGTGAATAATGATATGTACATGCTTCTTGACAAGATTCAGAATTTTAATTCAGAAAAAAATATAAACAATGGTAACCTTTATTTTAACATTATTTTTTCAGCTCTGGGACTGGTTTCTTTCTATTTTCTAGGAAGGCTGCTGTATGGGATTTTTAAAATCCAGCAGTTTAAAAATCAATTTCAGAAAGAAAGCTTTGACGGGATCAACTTTTACCGTACAGACCTTAATGAAGCTCCATTTTCCTATTTTAAAAACCTGTTCTGGAAGAATACAATTACCCTGCATTCTGATATCGGAAAACAGATTTTAAAGCATGAAATGGTACATATTGAGCAGAAACATTCCTTTGATAAGATCTTTATCGAGATTATTACTTCTGTTTTCTGGTTCAATCCGTTTTTTCATATCATCAAAAAAGAAATTAATCTCATCCACGAATACCTGGCGGATAAAAAAGCCGTACAGCAGTCGGACACCAAAGCATTTGCGCAGATGCTTTTAGCAAGCCACTTTTCCGGAACACAGTTGCCTGCTGCCAGTCCGTTTCTAAGTTCAAACCTTAAAAAAAGACTTAAGATGTTACAAAAACCAAAAACCAAGTTCGGATATGCGCGAAGAATTCTTGCATTACCGGTTTTATTTACCGTAGCGTTTGCTTATCTGGTAAATGCGAAGAACAGAGAAATCGAAGAAACCAATCTTTCTATTAAAAAAGCAGTTTCAGAAATCAAAAAAGATACAATAAGACCTGAAAAATCGGTTCAGGGAAATATCCGGGAATTAAAAACCTTATCACCCGGTGAACACAAAAAATTAACTGATCTTGAAAAAAAGATAAAAGAAAAAGAGAAGGAGCTGGATGGATTGGATCCGGAAAGTGATGCCTTCAGTGATAAAATTGAAGAAATAAGTAATCTGGCATCAGAGATTGGAGAGGTAGCTGCCAAAGTTGAAGTTGATAAATATTTCAATTCTGCTGAATGGAAAAATCAGATGAAGGAGCTTGAAAATATGGATCCTCTTGATAAGAAAGAACTTCGTAAAATAAAAAGAGCAGCTAAAAAAGCGGGAAGAGAGGCTGCAAGAGCGGTAAAAGAAATCGTTCCGCCCACACCGCCTAATGCACCGGATGCACCTCTGGCGCCAATAGCTCCAGAAGCTCCACTTGCCCCAAAGGCTCCTAAAGCTCCCAAAGTAGTTTATTTTAAAAATAATAACACCGTTTATTATAAAGATCTGAGCGCTAAAGAAAAAGAAGAAGTACGCAAAGCAATGGCAGAAGCCAGAGAGGCGATGAAAGAAGCTGTAAAATCCAGAGTGGAAGGTGAAACAGCAAGAGCCGAAGGAGACAGAATTAGAGTGAAGACTGAAAGAATCAGAATTGATGGGGAAAAAATCCGAAAACAAGTTGAAAAAGCCCGTGCAGAAGCAGAGAAAAGATCTGTCAGCTTCAGAGACGGAGCATTTATTAAATTTGACGGTAAACCTGATGTTATTGTAATGAATGCTGATTTTATCAAAAAAGACGGCAATGGAAATATTGCCATGAATGGAGTGAAAAATTTCAAAATAAGCGGTAATGATGATGTAAAATATAAGTATTATATTGACGGAAGAGAAGTTTCTAAGGACGATGTTAACTCATTAGATACAAGCAATATATCGAAAGTTAATGTCAATACTCAGAAAAAAGGAGATTTTAAGCAAGGGGAAATAAGAATTGAAACAAAGAAATAAAGTTCCATCAGGCTTTGTCAGTTTCAGATTGGCAAAGCCTTTTTTTAAACATACATTATGAAAAGTAAAATTCTATTTTTTTTATTTCTGGGTGTGCTTGTCAGTGCACAGGTCAACAGGTTTTTTTATGAATATAAGTTTATTCCGGATTCCAATAATAAGGAAGATGTAAAGACGGAAATGATGATGCTCGATATTGATAAAAACGGATCAAGCTATTACAGCCGTGATAAATTTGTAGCAGATTCTATTGGAAAGGCAGAACTTGAAAAACAGTTAAAAGCCGGAGGTGGAAATATCAGTGTTAACAGACGGGAAAAGCCCGGGCAGGTTTCTTATAAAGTTACCAAACAATATCCTGATTTCAAAACCTATCTTTTCAGAAGCATTTCTACAGATAAATATAAAATAAAAGAAGATCAGAAACCGGAATGGAAAATATTGGCCGAGAAACAAAAAATAGGAGCGTATCAGGCTCAGAAAGCCACTGCCAGCTTTGGAGGAAGGGAATGGATAGCCTGGTTTGCAACAGATCTTCCTTTTCAGGATGGCCCTTATGTCTTTTACGGTCTTCCCGGTCTTATCGTAAAGATTGAGGACACCACCGGATCTCATATTATGACGATGATAGGTAATAAAACGATTAATACTCCGGCTGCTGACTCGGAAATGCAGGTGCCTGATCATGTAAAAGTATTGGGAATAGGCGGAAAAGAACTGGAAGTCACAAAAGATCAGTTCAAAAAAGTATGGAAGGCTTATATAAATGATCCGGCAAAGAATATGAGAGAAATGTTGATGAAAAATGGTGATGGCAATACGAAATTTAGTTTTAAGCTGAGAACAGGAGACGGTAAAGAAATCTCAGATCCCAATCAGGTACTTAGGGAAATAGAAAAAAATACTAAAGAAGCCCTAAAAAAAGATAACAATCCGATAGAACCGGATCTGGTAAATTAAAAATTATATTTTCTAATATCTGCAGGATGGCATACGTGTCATCCTGTTTTTGTTTGACAAAAGAAGTCAAATAAAATGGGACAAATATCAATTTCATGATGTTATAATATATTTTTTTATCTTTCAATAAGCAATAAGCAATAAGCAATAAGCAATAAGCAATAAGCAATAAGCAATAAGCAATAAGCAATAAACAATAAACTTTATATCTTATGACAGAAAAGGAAAAATGTGCAGCCGGACTTTTATACAACGCCAACTACGATAAAGAATTAATAGAAGAACGCATTGCATGCAAAGATTTGTGTCAGGAATATAATGCTCTCAAAAACTCCGATTCCGAAAACAGATTCCGATTGCTTAAAAGCATTATGGGTAGTATAAAAGAAAATATCTGTATAGAACCCAGCTTTTGGTGTGATTACGGATATAATATAACCGTAGGAGAGAATTTCTACGCCAATCACAATCTGGTTATTTTGGATTGTGCCAAAGTAGAGTTTGGTGATAATGTGTTTATAGGCCCCAATTGCAGTTTTTATACGGCAGGTCATCCGCTTGACGCGAAACAGCGAAATGAGGGACTGGAATATGCACATCCTATCAAAGTAGGTAATAATGTATGGCTGGGAGGCAATGTGGTTGTACTTCCAGGAGTTTCTATCGGAAATAATTCTGTGATTGGAGCTGGAAGTGTGGTAACGAAAGATATTCCTGAGAATGTAGTGGCCGTGGGAAATCCGTGTAGGGTAGTAAAAAATATCCCGGAAGAATAATATACAGAATCACTATAAAGTAAAATCCCGGAACAATGTTCCGGGATTTTTATGTTTGAACAAGGATCAGTGATTATGCTAATTTCTGAGAATCTGCAACAAACTGAGCCAATCCGCTGTCTGTTAATGGGTGCTTCAATAAGCTCAAAATCGGAGGAAGTGGAGATGTGATAACATCAGCTCCGATTTTAGCACAGTCGATGATATGCATTGAGTGACGGATAGAAGCTGCAAGGATTTCAGTTTCGTACATATAGTTATCGAAAATCAATCTGATTTCCTGAATTAGGTTCAAGCCGTCTGTAGAAATATCATCTAATCTTCCTAAGAAAGGAGAAACATAAGTTGCTCCCGCTTTAGCTGCCAAAAGAGCCTGCCCCGGAGAGAAGATCAATGTACAGTTAGTTTTGATACCTTTATCGGAAAAATATTTTAAAGCTTTGATTCCATCTTTGATCATCGGAATTTTTACAACGATATTCGGGTGAATAGCAGCCAATTCGTCTCCTTCTTTAATCATTTCTTCATACGTTGTAGAAAGAACTTCCGCAGAAATATCTCCGTCTACAAGCTCGCAGATCGTTTTATAATGGTTTTTGATGGCTTCAGCTCCCTGAATACCTTCTTTTGCCATTAGGGAAGGGTTGGTTGTTACACCATCTAAAATTCCAAGGTCTCTTGCTTCCTTGATTTGCTCTAAATTAGCTGTGTCAATAAAAAATTTCATTTTGATAAATAGATTTATTGATACAAATATAGGGAATTAATTGGGTTATGAGGTATGAATTTTAAGTTACGGGTTTTTGGGTTTGCAGGGGTAGAGTGAGAGGGTTTGAGGGTAAACGGGTTTGGCTGTGGGAGTGTATGAAGTAATGGTTTTGAAATAATAAAAAAAGAAATTCCCTAGATATTCGTCAAACTGTTATTTTTGCTTCCAGCTTCTAGCTTCTAGCTTCTAGCTTCTAGCTTCTAGCTTCCAGCCAGACCAACTTAAAATACCATCCATGAAAAACAATAGTTTCAGCGCCACTTTGGAAATCATAGGAATTAATCCTTTTGTATTTGTTCCGGAAGAAATATTGGAAACGATTTTTGAAAAATCCGGGAGAAATAAGAGCCCTATTGCTGTCAAAGGAACGGTGAACGGGAAAGAATTCAAACAAAATCTTATGAAATATTTAGGTGAGTGGAGGCTTTACGTGAATCTGATTATGCTGAAAAATTCTCCCAAAAGAATCGGGGAAATTATTGAAGTTGTTCTGGAATATGATGATTCCGACCGAAGTATACCTGTTCATCCTCAATTAGAAAAGGCAATCAAAGAAAGTGCTTTAGCTGCGGAAAATTTTGAAAAGCTGACTCCCTCAAGAAAAAATGAGCTGGTAAGGTATATCAATAATTTAAAAACCGAAGCCAGTATTCAGAGAAATATTGAGAAAATCATCAGGCATCTACATGGTGAAACAGATTTTTTTGGAAAAATGATTGAGTAGATCTAAAACTCATTAATCATTAAACAAAAATGCCGGAAAAACTTCCGGCATTTTCTTTTTTACTAAGAATTTAATGCTTTGCTAAGCTTCACAGCATCCTGATTGGTAGGATCATACTGTATCGATTTCGCAATATGTTCTTTTGCTTTATTAGGATCAGTTTTCTGTTCTGTAAAGGCAAGATAGAAATAAGCGTACGCCAGATTTTTCTTATTTTGCTCCACTTCTTCAGGTTTTACGGCTGCAATATACTTTTCGTAAGCAATTTTTGCGTTGGCATCATCTTTTGCAGACTGATAGGCATAAGCCTGGCTGTAATAAGCCGGAGCCCAGTCCGGTAATAAAACTGATACTTTTTTCCAGGTATCAATCGCATTGGGCCAGTCTGAAGCCTCCTGATAAGCATTAGCCAGTTTTGCTAATGATTCTGCATCCTTTGGATTGGCCGCGATCTGTTTTTTAAGATCTTCGATAGTTGGATTAGTTGTTTGACTCGTTGCTGCTGAAGTTTCAGGCTGAGTCGTTTGTGCATTTACAAGACTTACACTTCCTGCTAGTATTAAGCCTAAAAACAGGCTATTAATTTTACTCATTTTCATAATCTTATATTTTAAAGTCAAAATCTAAAATTCAATAATAATTCCACAAAACCGTAAATTTTAGAGGCTTTAAGTTTTTTTAGAAAATATTAACGGGATTGATGTTTTTTTTAATTTAATTTTTGATTCGTTGATCTTTGAGGCTATCTTTGTGATTCGTTTTTAATAATACTTATAAATTTCGTGGTATGAATATCATATTAGCTTCAACATCTACACTTTTTGGTGGAGAATATCTGGAATACTTAAGAGAAGAATTAATCCAACTTTATAACGGAATTGATGAAATTGTATTTATTCCTTTTGCAAGACCAGGTGGAATTTCCCATGATGATTATACCGCAAAAGCACGTTCTTTCTTTGAAACCATCGATATAAAAGTGAAAGGTCTTCACGAATTTGAAGATAAAAAGGAAGCCATTCATCAGGCAAAAGGTTTCTTTACAGGAGGCGGAAATACCTTTTTATTGGTTAAAACATTACACGAAGAAGGGCTGATGTCTGTCCTGAAAGAAAATGTATCAAAAGGAAAAGCCTATCTCGGATGCAGCGCAGGAAGCAATATCGGAGGCCAGAATATGAAGACAACGAACGATATGCCGATTGTATATCCGCCAAGTTTCGACTGTATGGGATTGGTTCCTTTCAATATTAATCCGCATTATCTTGATCCTAATCCCGACTTAAAGCATAACGGAGAAACCAGAGAAACCCGTATTCAGGAGTTTCTTACCCAGAATGATATCAAAGTGGTTGGTCTCAGAGAAGGGAACTGGATCAGAAGAACCAATGATTCCATTACTGTAGAAGGAAGTGAACTGACAAGGATTTTTGAAAAAGGAAAAGAGCCTTACGAAATAGAAGCAGGAAGCAGACTTTAATGAGCGAAAATGAAATTAATCTTTTCATAGAACGCAATCTCACTAATTTTTCAGTGAACAGTACCGGATGGAATGAACTGATCCGGAAATTGCTGTATGAATTTGCTTTGGCAGGCTGGAATATGGAATACCGTGTCTTTGGAAAGGAGAAGTTTGGTGAATTGAGATGCTATACCTATTCTGAGGATGAAATACTCAATAACAAGCTTAAAAACATCAAAGATAAGTATTCGAAATTATCGGTAAAGACTTGTGAAATCTGTGGCAGCGAAGGGAAAATGAGAGCAATAGGCTCATGGCAGACAACATTGTGCCTGGACCATTTTCTGGAGCAGCAGCCCGTTATTGAGATTGATGATAAACAGAATATCAAAAGAAATAATGAGAGCGTTCTGAATAGTAAAGATATTGCCAAAGCCGAGATTGAATATGATCTTCAGAGTTTATGGCTTTATACCCATCATGAAGAGAGTTTTTATTTTTCATGGCAGGAACCCAATTATTATCTGCTTTTGAGAAGCGTTCCCCTGTCTGTTTTTCCAGAAGAGAGCCGGAATGAAATCTCAGCAATATTTCAGGACCTTCGGAATTGTGAAATATGCGGTTATAAAGCTGTGCACCAAAGAAATTGTCTGCGATGTCATCATGAACCCTGGAATGATTCAGGATATTTTATTCAGGATTACGGGGAAAAATCAAACTATATAAAGGAATGCCAGATGGACATTTTTATAGATGAAGATGATTATGAGAAATATTTCAAACATGATCGTTCATTTGAAAAAACTCCTGGCCATCAGATACTTTTCACCTCCGAAGAGCTCAGTGAGTATGAAAAGTTTTTATTTTAACTATATTTGATCAGAATTTAAATCAATAGAAAAAGGTCCGTATACTCTTTGTAAACTGTATTGGAAACCTTTGCATGCAGACCCAAATAACAATGTAATGAAAAAAACATTTGCAGTTCTCATACTCTCTGTACAGATGGTTGCTGCACAGAATATAGCCCAAAAATTAGATAAAGTAACAAAGGATCTTATGGATTCTTCAGGAGCAGTATCTTCCAGCTTATCTTTTTATGTTTCCGATGAAAACGGAAACTTTTTATATGAATATCAGGGAAATAAAGGTCTTTCTACTGCCTCTACACAAAAGATTTTCACGGCAGGAGCTGCACTGGAAACTTTAGGAAAAAACTATACTTTTACCACCACTTCAAGCTATTCCGGAAATATCTCCGGAGGAACGCTGAATGGAAACCTTTTCATCAGCTCCAATGGCGACCCTACTTTGGGAAGCTGGAGATATGATGGCTATAAACCCGAAAATTTTAAAAGGAAACTGATTGATGCAATCAAAAATTCAGGGATAACAAAAATATCCGGTGATCTGATTATTGATGATTCTTATTTTGATCATCAAACGATTCCGGGAGGCTGGCCGTGGGATGACCTGGGGAATTACTATGGTGCGGGTGTATGGGGAATCAACTGGAAAGAGAACCAGTTTGATATCAATATTAATGGAACCGATTTTAAAAGCTTTTCTTATCCGCTGGAGGGTGTAAAGTGGCTGAATGACCTGAAAACAGGAGGAAACTCGGATCAAAGCTTGATCTTTACCGCTCCTCATTCTGATGTCGCTTTGATTAATGGAATGCTTCCGGCTGGAAAAACAGTAACGGTTTCCGGTTCTGCTCCCAATCCGCCGCTACAGCTGGCAGCAGAAGTAAAACAATGGCTGAAGGAATCAGGAATTGAACTTTCTGGAAAAGCTGTAACGAATTCTCAGCTTGAAATAGATGGAAAAAATCCTTTATCAGCTCCAAAAAATAATATTCTCCTGACTTATCAATCTCCGACTCTTGATAAAATAGTGTACTGGTTTCTGAGAAAAAGTATCAATCTGTATGGAGAAACATTAATTAAAACATTAGGAAAAGAGAAAAAAGGAAATTCAAGCTTTAAAAGCGGAGTTGCCTATCTGAAAGAATTCTGGAAATCAAGAGGAATTAATCCTAATATGATCAACTTTGCAGATGGAAGCGGACTTTCCCCCCAGAATTATGTGTCCGCAAAAGCAGAAGTGCAGGCTCTTTTATATGCTAAAAAACAATCATGGTTTGAAGCGTACTATGATGGATTTCCGGTTCAGGATAATGGTATGAAAATGAAAAGCGGAACCATGAGAGATACCAAATCTTTTGCCGGATACCACACCGCAAAAGATGGGAAAAAATATGTATTTTCGATTATCATCAACAACTATCAGGGAAGCGGAAATACTGAGCTGCAGAAAATCCTGAATGTTTTAAAATAAAATACCTTTGAGAAAATCCATCCTCACCAGACTGAATAACTGGATCATTTTTGTTGTGATGACTACTTTGGTGATCGCCATTGTAGTGGCTTCAACATCGCTTATTAATTTTCTCAGAAAAGAGGAGATCAAAAGGATCAGTCTTCTTTCCAAAGCGATAAGAATACAACAGGAGGTTAAAACTCCGGATACTGATGTTCTGGATCTGCTGCCGGATATCCTGAATATCAACAATACCATTCCGTTTATTGTAACAGACAAATATAAGAACCCGATTCTTGACCTCGGATACTATAGAAATATTCCTGAAAGTACGATTAAGAATCCTGAAAAACTACAGGATCTGATCCGGAATATGGAGAAAAATTATGATCCTATCGAGATTAAAGTGCCGGATGGAAATAATCAGTTTGTCTATTATGACAACTCGCGTCTGCTTAATAATCTTCGCTATTCTCCCTATATTTTAGGGTTGTTTATTTTGCTGTATTTTGGTTTTTCTTTCTGGTTTTTCAAAACTATTAAAAAGACGGATGAAGGATATCTTTGGGCGGGTCTGGCTAAAGAAACTGCACATCAGATCGGAACTCCTTTATCATCCATGATCGGGTGGATGGAAATTATGAAGCTTGATAATCCGGATTCGGAAGGAGTACATGAAATAGAAAAAGATATTGAAAGACTCAGAACGATCTCAGAGCGATTCTCAAAAATAGGTTCTGTTCCAGAACTGAATGACAGAAATTTTAATGAAACCATTCAGGAGAATTATGATTATTTAAAAACAAGGATCTCCAGAAAGATCAATTTTACGCTTAATCTTCCTACGTATACCGTTCTGGTTCCTCACAATAAAATTCTGATGAGCTGGGTCATTGAAAATCTGGTAAAAAATGCGGTGGATGCGATGAAAGGTGAAGGCTCTATTACCATGTCTGTCTTTGAAAGAAATAAGAATATTTTAATTGAAGTAAAAGATAATGGAAGCGGAATGACTAAACAGCAGGCACGAAATGCTTTTAATCCCGGATATTCTACGAAGAAAAGAGGCTGGGGACTAGGATTGTCACTGGCAAGAAGAGTTATTCATGAATACCACAATGGAGATATTAAGATTTCCCAGACTGAAGTAGGAAAGGGGAGTACTTTCAGGATTACGATCAGAAAAGAGGATTGATTCTCGTTGAAATTAGGGCCAATAAGAAACCTAACAGGTTTTCAAAACCTGTTAGGTTTGTATCAAGATAAAGCTGATAAAAATAAAAAGCAGGGAAATTTTCCCCGCTTTTCACTTTATTTTTTACCTGTAAGCCACTGAGTCTGCAGTTTCAGTTCTTCCGGTGTTGGATTCGCTTTGAAAGAAAGTGTTTCCATGGTCATTTTATCCAGAATAGCCTTTCCTTTCAATGTCATTTTCTCTTTTTTGCCGGCATTGTCTCTTAGAATGGTTACCGTAACTTCCTGTCCTTCTTTAATGGTTCTTGTATAACCAATAAAATCCTGTACCTTTTTGATATCTACCGTTCTTCCGTCTAAAGCAAGTACCTGGTCTGTGATTTTAAATCCGATACTTTTCGCAAACGGAGAAAGCGCAGAATGTTCATCAAAAGCAAAAGCATTGGTCTTTTCATCAAAACCTGTCTGGTTCGGGTCTTTGATAAACCAGAACAAAGGCTGGCTTTCCTGCTTTTTAATATCCACCCCTACCATGCTCAGATATTGTGCATAAGGTGTTGGCTGGTTTCCTGCGATATATTTGTTGTAGAATTCTTTTACCTGAGGATATCCGGTAACTGTTACCAATTCGTCAATCAGTTTATCATCTTTGAAAGGTTTGTTTTCACCAAATCTCTGAGACAATTTTCTGATCATATCCCTATATCCCATTTCTCCGTTGGACAATTTTCTAAGCTCGATGTCTAAGCACATGGCTAAAAGAGCTCCTTTCTCATAGACGTTTCTGTACTGATCTTTATAAGGCTCTACCAATACATTTTTACTCATTACTGTAAATGGCATTGTATCGTCATAGCTCTTGGAATTGGCAATTTTTTCACCAATTCTTTCAAGGAACTGATCTTTATTGATCAAACCTTCCTGGATCTGGAATAAGTTGGCAAAATATTCTGTTCCGCCTTCATACATCCATAAGTGCTGAGACATTTTCGGATCTGCATAATCAAAATAATGAATCTCTTCGGAATGGGTTTTCAGAGGGTTTACCGTATGGAAAAACTCGTGGGAAACGACATCTGTAATGGTATTGTCAATGGCATCCTTCGGCATTGCTTCAGGCAGTACCACACTTGTCGATTCGTGGTGTTCCAATGCTCCGAAACCTTTGATTCTTGGTCCGTCACCACCGGAAAGGTAAAGCATGATAGCATACTTTTTATTCGTGTTCATATCGCCCAGGAATTTCTTTTGGGCAACCACCATTTTTTCAAGATTTTCTTTGAAATCGGCAGCTTTATACTTTCCTGTCGGAGAATAAACACCTAGTACTAGATCCATTCCTCCGGCATTGAAGGTAATATAATCCGGCTTTGTATACATTAATGGTGAATCGGTCACCTTAGCATAGTTGGCAAGAGTATAGGTATCTGTAGATTCAGATTTATCCTGATCTACCAGTGCTGTCGTTCCATAGAAATCAGTGGGTTTCTGAATGACAAGCTGATAAGGAACATCCTGCATGTTCTCGATATATCCGATAAATCCGTGGGTATTGATCATGTATATCTTTCCTTCTTCAATATCAGTTCCTGAAGGAGAAAATACGGCTTTATGCTTAGAGGTATCCAATTCATCATCAAAACTGTCATTTACAAGATAAGAGATTTTGGAAAGACCCTGAGCATTTTTCAATGAATAGGTATTGTCATTTACTTTAGTATAAGTAAGCTCTTTTCCTTTATTATCGTAAAATTTGATTCCTTCGATGAATCTTCCGTAGTCGTCTACAGAATAAGTACCCGGAACTGTTTTAGGGAAATGAAATTTAATGTCACCGGATTTCATTTTTGGGAACTCCATGGTAACGGCTACTTTATCATCTTTTACGTTGACAAGGTCAATAGTGGTTTTTATAGACTGTGCATTTGCTAAAAAAGCAGCAAAAATACCAAGGCTAAGTACTGTTTTTCTCATTAGGTTTAAATTAATAGTTAAATAGTTGCTTTTTTTCTGAATTTGTTACGAAGAAAGTATTAAACTTTTCTTAAAATTTCAAGGTTAAAAAAGCGAAAAGGCAAATCTGCTGATGTGCGGATTTGCCTTTTTCTTTATTTCGTTTCCTTATAATTGATATAATAGTTGGGGTTTAGTTCAACCGGAGTACTCTTTTTAAGCTTTACAGTCTGCCATTCTTCCGTTGGAGTTATGGTCTGATCACCATTGATGATGATTGGTAATTTCAGGTTTTTTACCACATCGGTATACCGGAACTTTAAAGTATCACCATCCTGGGCATACTCAAGGGTTGGAATTTTTATTGTTCTCAGGTACTGATCAAATACCGTTGAAAAATCGATTCCTGATTTTGAGGAAATATAATTTTCTACCTGTTGCGTGGTAACCGTCTGATGATAAAAATCTTTATTCAAACCTCTTAAAATCTGTCTGAATTTTTCATCATTATTGATCACCTGTCTTATCGTGTGAAGCATATTGGCTCCTTTCGGGTACATATCTCCGCTGCCTTCATTTCTTACGCCATACTGACCAATAATTGGAACGTCATTGTCTATCAATTTTCTGATCCCCTGAACATAGGTTTCAGCAGATTTCTTGTCCATATATTTTTCGGTGAAAAGAGTCTCGGAATAATTGGTGAAACTTTCATGGATCCACATATCAGCCTGGTCTTTTGCTGTGATATTATTGGCGAACCATTCGTGGCCGCTTTCATGAATAATAATGAAATCCCATTTCAGACCCACTCCTGTCCCGGAAAGATCTTTTCCTCTGTACCCGTTCTGGTACCCATTTCCGTAAGCAACATTACTCTGATGTTCCATGCCAAGGTGAGGAGATTCTACAAGTTTGTATGAATCTTCATAAAACGGATACGGACCAAACCAGTATTCAAATGCGGAGAGCATAGGCTTCACCTGCTGAAACTGTTTTTTTGCCTTATCAAGATTATAGTCAATTACCCAGTAATCCAGGTCCAGTTTTCCTTTTTCACCCTCAAATACATCTTTAAAATTTACATATTTTCCTATACTTGGGATAATGGAGTAGGCATTGATAGGATTTTTAACCTCCCAGGTATAAGTAGTTTTATTTCCGGCTGTCTTTTTATCAGTGAGTCTGCCGTTACCCACACCTACCAGATCATTAGGAGTTATAATTTTCATGATGATTCCGTTGTCAGGTTCATCACTCCAGATATCTTTGGTAGGAAGCCATATGGAAGCTCCTATGCCTTCGTCAGCAGCAGTCATCCATGGATTTCCTTTCTCATCTTTAGTGAAAACCCATCCACCATCCCAGGGCGCATTTTTAGCAATGGTTGGGTTTCCGGAATAGATGACGTTAATCGTATATTTTTCGCCTTTTTTGAATTTTTTATTTGCTGTAATGAAAATAAAGTCTCCATCCTGTCTGTAATTCGCGATAGGAAAGTTTCCTTCCACTTTGTCAGCTTTCATAGGCTGCTGAAGGTCAATCTGAAATACAGGATTGGTAACATCTTTTATAATCTCAAAACTGATTTTATTATTTCCTTTGATACTTTTCTGCTCAAAGTCCGGTTCCACGGAAAGGTCATATTTTTTGACATCCCAGAAATTTCTGAACTCGGTATTGGAACCCTTTAAAGTATCCTGTTTGGTGAAAGCCTTATCTTTTTCAAAGAACTGTCCGAAAACCAGTCCTGATGCAAATAAGAGTGTGTATGACAATTTTTTCATTTAAACTGTTATTAAATCTTTTCAAAAGTATAAAATTAAATTAATAGGCTGATGCCGGAAATCAAATTAAATAAAGATTTTAGAAAGGCATAAAAAAAGCCCGGTCATTGCCGGGCTCTAAAAACGGGTTAGGTTTTATTTTTTGATGAATTTCAGATTTGAAGTCGTTCCTTTGTCTTCAATTGAAATAATATAAGTTCCTGTCGTTAATTTTGAAACAGAGATTTTATGATCATTAATAGGTCCGTTCATTACTTTCTGACCGGCCATATTCGTAATGATAAACTGAGCTTTAGATGAGATTTCAGTTACATTCAATATGTCACTTGCCGGGTTAGGGTAGATCTGAATCGGGCTCTTATCCTTCACTGTCTCACTGGTGGAAAGCTGCTGCTGAATCAATACCGGATAATCCTCAACTTCACCATATTGCTGGTTGCTGCATCCGCTGCTTGGCTGGCTTTCATATCCTAATACAACTCTCATAATAACGTTTCCTCCCGTATAAGCATCTGCCGGTACGGAGAATGTTCCGGAAACCGGTGTTGCTATACTTGGTGCACTGGTGTAGATTACTTCAGAAGAAGAGAATACTCCGTCTTTGTTGAAATCGATCCAGGCGGTTACTCCATCGTTATACTGTGAGCTCGTCCACGCCTTGGAGATGCTTACATTATTCCCTGAAGATCCGGCCATTAGAGTGATCAGTTTCGAAGGATCTGTAGTATAGTCTGTGTAAGGAGTGTTGCTGCTGGTGTTTGAAACTGGGCTCATTCCTGCGCCGGTTACCGTAACATTGGAAATATACTCGTCAGCGGCATTGGTTCCGGTGATTGAACATTTAGCAAAAGATAATGTAGTAAAATTCGTTGAAGCTGAATAAGAACCAACCGAACCTCCGCAGACATTGGCTACCTGTACTTCATATTGGGTAGCTTCTGTAAGCCCTGAAATAGTATAAGAATTTGTTGAAACAGGAACAGTAGTCCATGTGGCTGTCCCCACTTTTCTGTACTGTACAGAATACGTTGCTCCAACTAACGCTGTCCAGTTTACAGATGCTGATGTTCTGGTAATACCACTTACCGTAACTCCTGTTGGAGCAGATGTTGTACAGGCGCCCGCTGATGCGGAAACAGTAGCATTCCCAATGGCATAGAATACATTATCAATGGCACTTACTCTTATTTTTACACCGGTACCTGTAGCCAGAGAAGAGAATGAAAACGGCTCAGATCCGTCATTAGCTGTAGATGGGCTGATAACCGTCCATGTCGTTCCATTATCTGTAGTATAATCTATTTTAACATTCTGAACATTGTATGGTGCATTATTAGTGTTTACGACATCCCAGGTAACAGCTCCCGGTGTATTATTGTAAACGGTGGTTGAAGTCACTTTGAAAGGACCTTCATTTCCTATGTCCACTTTCATCAGACTGCTTTGTGTCTGCTGCTGTGCAGCATCCGGATTGTTATCTCTCACCGTTACCTTGAAATTCATGGTTCTTGGGATGTTAGATACAGTTTCCCAGTCTGTAGGGCTGGTAAGAGTACCATTAAGAACGTTGGTGAATTTAGGGAAATAACGGGTAGGGGAAGTGGTAGGCATCAGAGATCTGAAATTCGCACCATTATTTCTGGTTGCACTTACCGGACCAAAAGCAGATGTAGCCAGATCATACTGTTCCCAGGTATAGGTCATCGGATCATTTTGTGTATCTGTTGCAGAAGCTGTTAACACAAAAGCTGTTCCTTTAGGGATCATTTTATTAGCCATTGGCTGAATAGAAGGAGGTGTATTTGCTACATTCGTAATAATTCCACAGTCCTGAGCATTAACGTAGGCTCCTACTTCTTCAATATTTTTGGTATGGAAATAAGCATCAGAATGCATCTGAACATTATAGTTGGTAATACCGGCATATCCCATAATCGAAGATCCTGATCCCGGTTCCATGTGGGCTCCGTGCAAAGCAATAGACATGGTGTGTGCAGCCCCGAACTGGTGGCCAATTTCATGCGCTACAAAATCGATATCATAATTATCTCCAAAAGGCTGATCCGGAGTAGAAGGAGAAGTTATTCCTGCTCCTTTAGAAGTAGCATCATTGTTGTTTGCAGGGTTTCTGCAGACATTTCCTACATCTCCGGCACTTCCGCCGCCACCTCTGTGGCCAAAGAAATGTCCTATATCATAGGCAGCGTTACCTACACCAGCGGTATTGGTAAGGGTTTGCTGAAGCTGAAGGTTCCATGCTGCGGGAGCACTATAGGTACCATTTGAATTGGTAATTACATTCGAATAAGGGTCTGTCGCGGGATCTGCAAATATAAGTTGTGGAAGATCCTGTACGATCATGTGGATCCCAAAATCTTTTTCAAAAACACCATTTACACGGTTCATGGTAGCATTAATTCGCGCTGCTGCCAAAGGAACACTTCCGGCAAGCTGTGTGTATTCACCGTTTACCGAGATGGCAATTCTATAGGTTCTGTATTTTTGTTCGTTACTTTTATTAGCGCTCCCTAAACCCCTTAAAACGTTTTTTGTTTTAAGCAGCTTATTCATTTCTTTCTTTGCCTTTTCAGGCTCAGCAGTTCTGCATTCGAAAGGGTCTTCATGGGATTTGTTGGATTTGAAAAAGACTCCGTATACATCCTTTTCTTTATTAATGGGTTCTATGAATTCGTATTTTCCTGAATCAGTATCGAATGTCATAGATTGGAAATCATTAGGTGCTGTACTGAACCGGATTTGTTTATGTGGATTATCTAACCCGATACCGGCATAAGCTCCCAATTCATATCGGTCTGCCATTGATTTTTCAACTACCGGCGAACTGTAAACCGAAAACCTTTCAATTCTTCCATCTGCTGTAGGGATAGAAACAATTACAGCGTTTCCACCTTTTCCTGCTTCAGGAGCATTCTTTAGTTGATTTCTTAATGCTGAAAGGTCAAATTTGTAAGCATATTCTACCTTTACTTCCTTTCTTATCGGAGTAATTTTTTCCGAGACAGGTTCCCAGCGTTGTGCCTGCAAACCGCCCAGACTTAAAGCCAGTGCACAGACGAAAATAATTTTCTTTTTCATATTTTTATTGATTGTTGTTAAAGTTTTTAAAGATAGTGTATTTTTTTAAAAAAAATATTAATAACACCATGTTAATTGTTCCTAACTTTATATTATTAGTTGAATTTTATTGTTGTTTTTAATTAAATTAAGAATAAATATAATTAAGATTAATATTTTTATATAAAATAAGCGCTACTATTCAGCTGAATAGTAGCGCTTATGCTTAGTAAAAAATACTGTTTATTTCTGTACTGCAGGAAGATTTGCGTTGTTTTTCTGTACTTTTTTATAAGTGAATGTACACATCATGATGCTGAATTCATATAAAATCAACAGCGGGAATGCAGCCATCAGCATACTTAAAACATCTGCCGGAGTAATGATTGCAGCCACTACCATAATTAAAACAATAGCGTGGCGACGGTAAGTTTTCATGAACGTTGGCGTAAGAATTCCGATGCTGGTAAGGAAATAGATCAGAATCGGGAAAAGGAAAATAACACCCATACCCAACACCACCTGTAAAAATAATGTGGTATAATCACTTAAATCATAAAGGGGAACAATAATATCTGAAATTTTAAAAATAACCCCGAAATTGACTGCAAACGGAAGGATAAGAAAATAACCGCATAAAACTCCGGTCATAAAAAGCATCCATACCGCATTAATAATATAAATAGAATTTTTTTTCTCTCTCGGATGTAAAGCCGGACTGATAAAACGCCACAGTTCCCATACAATATAAGGAAATGCCGCTACCATTCCTCCAAAAATTGAAACAGCCATCATGACATTGAACTGCTGATACAATCTCTGTACACGAACAGGAAAGTCCTTTGGAAGATGAATACTGTCTTCACCTAAAATCATTCTTGAAAAATGATTTACAAGTCTGAAGGTAGGGAAATCATTTCTGGTAGGGCCAAAAAAGATATGGTCCATAATCCAGTTGATGTTAAAGCCTACCACAAAAGCGGCAACTATGATAGCAATAATCGATCGGATCAGGTGCCCTCTTAATTCTCCTATATGCCCAAGAAAGGACATGTCTTTACCTTCACTCACAGAATAAAATTTTAAAGCGCAAATTTATAAAAAAAATGACAGAAGCAAGAGTCTGTGAATGATTAGTTAGATTTTACCTGTAATCTGCAAAATCATTCCTCAGTTTAACATCTCCTCTGATTTATAAGTTCTAATTAATCCCTTCGTCTAACAGTTTATGCAGATCGATAATCCCGAAATACTTCCCGTTTTCCGTTACTACAAGCTGGCCGATGTTATTTTCTTTCAGAATTTTCATGGCTTCTTTAGCCAAAGCACCCTTTTCAATTGTTCTCGGACGGGCAGACATGATATCTTTTGCTGACACCTTACTGATATCTTCTCCTTTCATCAGCATTCTTCTTAAATCTCCGTCTGTAATAACGCCAATAATCTGGTCTCCATTCGTTACCACCGTGATTCCGTGGCTCGAGGCACTGATGGAAATAATGACATCTCTTATTGAAGAATCTTCCGTAACCTGAGGCTTTTGAGAAGAAAGGAACTGTTCTACTTTTGATGTCAGGTTTTTTCCTAAACTTCCTCCCGGGTGGAATTTGGCAAAATCATTCGCTTTGAAATCATTCAGTTCCATTAAAGCAACAGCTAGCGCATCGCCCAATGCCATTTGTATTGTAGTAGAACTGGTGGGTGCCAGTTTATTCGGGCAGGCTTCGATATCAACATGAGTATCCAAAATAACTTCCGAAAATTCTGCCAGTTTACTGGATCTGTTTCCGGTCATGCCAATTAAAGAAGAAGAGTAATCTTTTAAATAAGGAACCAGATTGGCAATTTCCGGCGAATTTCCTGAATTCGAGATGCACAAAACTACGTCCTGTTTCTGAATAACTCCAAGATCACCATGAATAGCTTCCGAAGCATGTAAAAACTGTGAAGGCGTGCCGGTTGAGTTTAATGTAGCAACAATTTTGTTACCCACATGCGCAGATTTTCCAATTCCTACCACAATGAGCTTCCCTTTTGCTGAATGAATGATCTCTACTGCACTGGCAAATTCGTCATCAATTCTGTTTTTTAATTTTTCAAGTTCAGAAATTTCTATTTCTAAAGTGCTTTTTGCAATTGATATAATGTTGGTTCTATCCATTTTACGATGATAAGGTATACAAAAAAGTTCCTAAAAAATGTTATATTTTAAAAAGAATATTTAATATAAATTTTATTTTTTATAAATTCGTTCGCTTTTATTTTAAGCAGAATTTTTATAACTTTGGGTGAGATGCAAATTTAGCAATAGAAAATTAGATGAGCGCAAAAAAAGCCAATTTATCAGGCGAATTGAAAAAGTATTTTGGGTTTTCTACATTTAAGGGCCAGCAGGAACAGATTATAGATAACCTATTGAATGGGAAGGATATATTTGTTTTAATGCCTACAGGTGGCGGGAAATCATTATGTTACCAGCTTCCGGCTCTTATTTCGGAAGGAACGGCAATAGTTGTTTCGCCCCTGATAGCGTTGATGAAAAATCAGGTAGATGCCGTGAACGGCCTTTCATCTGATGATGGGGTAGCACACGTACTGAATTCATCATTAAACAAAACACAGACCAAACAGGTTTTTGACGATATCAAAAGCGGCAAAACCAAGCTTCTGTATGTAGCTCCTGAATCATTAATTAAAGATGATTACCTGGATTTTTTGAAAGAAGTGAAAATTTCTTTCTTTGCTATCGACGAGGCTCACTGTATTTCAGAGTGGGGACATGATTTCAGACCGGAATACAGAAATCTGAAACAGATTATAGACAAAATCGCCAATGTACCGGTGATTGCTTTAACGGCTACTGCTACTCCTAAGGTTCAGGATGATATCCAGAAAACTTTAGGAATGACCAATGCATTGGTGTTTAAAGAAAGTTTTAACCGTCCTAATCTCTATTACGAAGTATGTCCTAAAATCAATGTAGATAAGGAAATCGTTAAATTTATCAATCAGCATAAAGGGAAATCAGGAATTGTTTATTGTCTGAGCCGTAGAAAAGTGGAAGAATTTGCCCAGCTTCTGCAGGTGAACGGAATCAACGCTCTGCCTTATCACGCCGGTCTTGACCAAAAAGTAAGAGTAGCAAATCAGGATAAATTCCTGATGGAAGAAGTAGATGTAATTGTAGCTACCATTGCCTTCGGGATGGGGATTGATAAACCGGATGTACGTTTTGTGATCCATTACGACTTCCCGAAATCATTGGAAAGCTATTACCAGGAAACAGGAAGAGCTGGAAGAGATGGAGGAGAAGGCCACTGCCTGGCGTTCTATGATCCAAAGGATATCGAAAAACTGGAAAAATTCCTGGCACAGAAGCCCGTTTCTGAAAGAGAAATCGGATTACAGCTTCTAAATGAAGTCGTAGGCTATGCCGAAACTTCCATGAGCAGAAGACAATATATTCTATACTATTTTGGAGAAAGTTTCGATCCTGTGAACGGAGACGGAGCAAAGATGTGTGACAATTCATCCAATCCACCAAAATTAAAGGATGCTACAGCAGATTTAAAAAAGGCGCTGGAGCTGATCAGTGATACGGGAGAAAAGTTCAAGTCTAAAGATCTGATCTCAGTTATTGTAGGGAAAGAAAATGCGGTAACAAAATCTTATAAGCTGGAACAAAGTTCTCATTTTGGTTTTGGGAAAGACGAAAAAGATAATTACTGGAAAACAATTCTGAGACAGGCCACTGTTCAGAATTTTTTACAGAAAGATATTGAAACCTACGGGGTTTTAAAAATTACAGAGAAAGGAAAAAGTGTCCTGAATGGTAAATCTAAAGACATCTTTTTAATTGCTGAAGACCGTGAATTTGATCTTACTCAGGCAAAAGCTGAGAGCGACCAGGTACAGCAGCAGGCTGGAGGAGGGTTGGATCAGAACCTTTTCAACCTGTTGAAAGAATTAAGAAAGAAAGTAGCCAAAAAACATGGAATTCCACCATATACGGTGTTTATGGATCCAAGTTTGGAAGATATGACGGTTCAGTATCCGATTACAGTAGATGAAATTACCAAAATCTACGGAGTAGGGGAAGGAAAGGCCAAAAAATACGGTAAAGAATTCGCAGACTACATCAAAACATACGTAGAAGATAACAACATCGAACGTACCCAGGATATGGTATTGAAGCAGGTGGCCAATAAATCCAGCCATAAAGTTTTCATTATCCAGAGTACTGATAAAAAGATTGATCTTGAAGATATAGCAAGAGCTAAAAACCTTTCTATGGATGAACTCCTGAAAGAGATGGAAAGAATTGTCTATCAGGGGACAAAACTTAATATCGATTACTATATTGAAGATAATTTTGATGAAGACATTGTAGACGGATTCATGGAATTCATGAATGAATCTGAGAGTGACAGTATGAAAGTATTGCTGGATGAATTCGGGGATGAACTTTCGGATGAAGAAGTAAGAATGTTGAGAATTAAATTCATCAGTGACGTAGCGAACTAATTAGTATAGTAGACAATACATATAAAGAAATTCTTCCACAGAAGAACTTTATGAAGGGTTCATATTGGAAAACGCAAGGACGCAAGGAAGGATAATATTGTATTATGAACATATTTTAACAGAATACGATTTTATCGGAGATAAAATCTTTGCGCCTTAAAACATTATACTATAAAATTTTTTTGCGCCTTTGCAATTCCAATAAATAAAATTTTACCATTAAGATTGCTTTGCTGCGTTAACAATGACTGCTAGGTTTAGTAATAGTAAATCTTCAGTATTCCAATATTTGAAAGATAACTAAACTTTTTAGTAACTTTGATAGGATGAAAAAAATATCTGTCATATTTATTCTGCCGGACTTAGAAACCGGGGGCGCAGAAAGGATTGTTACCACAATAGCGAATCATCTTTCCAGAGATAGGTTTGAGCCTAAGATTTTGCTGTTACGTAAACAAGGCGGATATTTGAATTTTCTGAAAAAAGATGTAGAAATTATCGATATCAATACCGAAAGAATAAGACATTCTTTAAAACCCATTTTAGGAGAAATCTATAGAAGAAAACCAGATATTGTATTCTCCGGTTTTGGTGAAGTAAATGCTTATTTGTCCCTGTTCATAAAACTTTTTCCAAGAACAAAATTCATTGCAAGGGAAACTAATGTGGTGACTCAGCATGTAACCCGCAAAGAGATTAAGTTTTTCTATAATTTTTACAATAACTATCAGAAAATCATTGCTCAAAGCGATGATATGATGAAAGATCTTGTGGATAATTTTAATATTAAAAAGAAAAAAATTATCAAAATCAATAATCCTGTAGACTTTGATTTTATTGAAGATAAAATGGCTATTTCTTTAAAACCTGAATGTTTCAAATACAATTATAAAAATGTAGTGGCCATTGGAAATCTGTCTTCCAGAAAAGGGTTTGATAACTTGCTGAAAGTTTTTTCAAGGCTGAAGAATGAAAACATTATGCTTCATATTTTAGGAGATGGAAAAGATAAAGATCTGCTGCTTCAGACCAAGGAGCTCTTAGGATTAAAAAAAGTAATTTTTCACGGCAGACAGGAAAATCCATACCAGTATCTGAAATATGCGGATTTATTTGTGCTTTCTTCAAGATACGAAGGCTTTCCCAACGTTCTTCTGGAAGCTGGTGCCTGCGGAACTTATTCTTTGGCCAACAACTGTCCCGGAGGAATTAATGAGATTATTCAGCATAATATAAATGGAGAGATTGCAGATATTGAGAACCATGACAGGTTTGCCCAGGAAATTGTAAGAATACTTCAGGGCAATTATAATCGGGATGCTGTAAAAAATTCTATTAAATCAAGGTTCTCGAAGAATATTATTCTGGATAAATATGAAAAGGTCTTATTGGATCTGATCAAACCATAATGACTCCATTTGCTTTATAGACTGTTAATTTCTTACTTTTGAGGCTACAAATTTTATCTGAAAAACAATTTTATTCATGAATAAAATCCAAAAATTAGGATGCGCCTGCGAGAAACCGAACTCCAGCTATACAGAATATAGAAGCTCAGCATTAGGAATTGATCATACCAACGGAAGATATGGAGAAGTAACGATTCAACAGTGCAAGTTGTGCCAAAGAATATGGATTCATTATTTTGTGGAATATGAGCATTATCCTAAATCAGGGAGATGGTATAAAGGAATTGTTTCGAAAAAAGACCGTCCCAACATCACTCCGGAAAATGCAGTAGAATATCTGGAAAGCCTTGAATGGTATGTCTATGGAGGCTCATTTTTTGAAAGTACGGGAACCATTGGACAAGGAAAGTTGAATATATAATCTTGCTATACTGATTTCTTACAATTAATACCGATCTATGAAGCCACTTATTTTCGCTGTTTTAATGCTGAACTCTGTTGTTATGATTGCTCAGCAGAAGACCATCTCCAGAAAAGAATTATTAAAAACTGCTCTTGATCAGAAAGTAAAATCCACAGAGATTCAGGAAATAACTATGGCTGCAGGACAAGGAGCTCCCGAGCATCTGCATCCCTGTCCCGTTTTAGGAATCATTAATTCCGGAGAAGCCGTTTTTCAAATAGAAGGACATGAGAAAGTGGTACTTCATACAGGAGATGCTTTTTACGAACCTAAAAATGTAAAAATCCTTCATTTTGATAATGCATCAGCTGAAAAACCGCTTGTATTTACCGCAATTTATCTGAAGGAAGGCAATGAAGAAAATATAAAATTCATAAAATAATACTTTTCATAAAACTAGAGCATATAATTATCATTTTTAAAATTGATAAAACTCACTTTGGTGCTTGGTAATTTATATGTAAATTTGTGAGAATTAAGATAGATAATAATAAACAAATTCATACAATAACATGAGTCAATTCGATGTTACCGTAATAGGTTCTGGTCCCGGTGGTTATGTTGCTGCTATCCGTGCAGCACAGTTAGGTTTCAAAACAGCAATTATTGAAAAATATTCAACTTTAGGCGGAACTTGTCTTAACGTTGGATGTATTCCGTCAAAAGCGCTTCTTGACAGCTCTGAGCATTTCGAAAATGCAAAACACAATTTTGCAGGTCACGGAATCATCATCAACGAGCCGCAAGCGGATATTGCCAGAATGATCGAACGTAAAAACGAAGTGATCAAACAGAATACTGACGGAATCAGCTACCTGATGAACAAAAATCAGATTACTGTTTTTGAAGGAGTAGGAAGCTTCGAATCTGCTACTCAGATTAAAGTGACTAAAAACGACGGTTCTTCAGAAACGATCGAGTCTAAATATACCATTATTGCAACAGGTTCTAAACCATCTACACTGCCTTTCATCTCTTTAGACAAAGAAAGAGTGATTACTTCTACGGAAGCTTTAAACCTTAAAGAAATTCCTAAGCATTTAGTAGTAATCGGAGGTGGAGTTATCGGTCTTGAACTAGGTTCGGTATACTTAAGATTAGGAGCACAGGTAACTGTTGTTGAATTTATGGATAAAATCATCCCTGGAATGGATGGAGCTTTAAGCAAAGAATTGACTAAAGTTCTTAAAAAACAAGGAATGAAGTTTATGCTTTCCACTGCGGTTTCTGCAGTTGAAAGAAACGGAGATACTGTAAAGATCACGGCTAAAGATAAAAAAGGTGAAGAAGTAGTTGTAGAAGGAGATTACTGTTTGGTTTCTGTAGGTAGAAAACCTTATACAGACGGTCTTGGTCTTGAAAAAGCAGGTGTAGAGCTTGACGAAAGAGGAAGAGTAAAAGTAAACGATCACCTGCAGACTAATGTTGCTAATATCTATGCGATCGGTGACGTTATCAAAGGAGCTATGCTTGCTCACAAAGCTGAAGAAGAAGGAGTTTTCGTTGCTGAAACATTGGCAGGACAAAAACCTCACATCAACTATAACCTGATTCCTGGTGTTGTGTACACATGGCCGGAAGTTGCTGGAGTTGGTAAAACTGAAGAGCAGCTGAAAGAAGAAGGTGTTGCTTACAAAGTAGGATCTTTCCCGATGAGAGCTTTAGGTAGAAGCCGTGCAAGTGGTGATATTGACGGTCTTGTGAAGATTATTGCAGACGAAAAAACTGATGAGGTTTTAGGGATGCACATCGTAGGAGCAAGAGCTGCTGACCTTATTGCAGAAGGGGTAATTGCTATGGAGTTCCGTGCAAGCGCTGAAGACATCGCAAGAAGTTCTCACGCTCACCCAACCTATGCAGAAGCTATCAAAGAAGCTGCATTGGATGCTACAGCAAAAAGACCTATTCATATGTAATATCTGATTAAAAGATTTAATCATTTAAATATTTAAAATTAAAGGCTGTTTCTTTTGGAGACAGCCTTTTTTATATGTTTTTGCTATAAAGAACGGAACTTGGTTTTGAAAAAAAATTCATCTATAAACCAATAACTGTTTACATCATTTTCAGATGGTCATAAAACTTAGAATGTTTTGGTGCAATGTTGAACTGGATCCCAAAAGTTATCCCTTTAAAATATTTTTCTTTATGAATGGGAAAAGCATATCCTGTATTGAGAAATATTGCATTAAATAACGAAAAACCTATTCTCGGTTCCAATGAATATGGATTAGCTGATACTCCAAACATTTGCCCGAAACGTAAAAAATTAATATGGATCTCCGGGATGAATTTATCAGTTTGGTCAGCTCTGGTATAAAGCAGGGAAGGGCCAACGATAATGGAACCATCATAGGTTTCACCCAATCTGTATTCTAATCCTGCCTGAAGAACATTTCTTCCGGTATAACGGTAAGAAATACCCAGTGCTGTTTTTTTCAGCAGCTGAGCATTTGAAAAAAACGTTAAAAAAATAAGAGGTAGGATTATCAATTTTCTCATGATTATTTTTGTTCAAATATAAAGGTTTCAGAGGCTTTACAAAAGATGAAGATGGACCTTTAAAGAATTATAATAGCATTGACTAGGATAGCATCTTCAAATTTCCGTACCTTTGTCAGCTAATTTTATCATCAATGCAACTCGGAAAAACTCAAACTTTAACAATTTCAGAAAAAATTAATTCAGGATGGATCCTCGTAGATGAATCCGGTGAGAAGGCTTTTCTGCCTAAAATCTTTATTCAGGAAGAAAAAGAAACAGGTGAAGAAGTTGAAGTTTTTGTATATCAGGATGACGATAAATTAAAAGCAACCACTGAAATTCCTTTGGCTGAAGTAGGTGAATTTGCAGTAATGAGCTGTGTACAAAGCCTTCCTAGCGGAGCTTTTATGGATTGGGGAATCATTAAAGATTTATTTATTCCTTACAAGCAGCAGAAAACCAAAATCATCGAAGGAAAAAGATATCTGGTATATATCTATGTAGATGAAGATATGGAACTGATTACAGGTACTACAAAATTCAAAAGAAATCCTCAGTATGATGATCTTCCGTTCAAAAAAGGTGACAAAGTAGATCTGATTATGATGAACGAAAGTGAACTGGGCTGGAATGTGATCATCAACAAAAAATACATTGGTTTGATTTATGCTTCCGATGTTTTCAAAAAACTGTATCCATTGTCAGAAGAAACAGGATACATCAAAGCTATCCGTGAGGACGGTAAAATAGATGTTTCTTTGCAGCCGGAAGGTTTTGAAAATATTGATGAGTTCAAACAGAAGATTCTGAATAAACTGGAAGAAAATTACGGACTTTTGTATGTGTCCGATAAATCTTCTCCTGAAGAGATTAAAGATGAGCTTCAGATGAGTAAGAAAAACTTCAAGAAAGCAATCGGAGGACTTTATAAAGATAAGATCATCGATATCTCAGACGATAAAATCAAATTATTATAAAAATAAAAAACGGGCAGAAATTTCTGCCCGTTTTTTGTTACTCCCTGTTTTTGATCAAAAGCCATCCGTTGTAGATTCTTCCGTCAGAAACTTTTATGGTATACCAGTAATTTCCTGTAGAAATAGGATGGGATTCATATCTTCCGTCCCACTGGAAAGGTTTATTTCTGATAATCTCTTTGTAGATTACAGCACCTCTTCTGTCATATAAACTTACTTCTGTTCCCGGATAGTTTTCCAATCCTGCTATTCTCCACGCATCATTGATTCCATCTCCGTTAGGACTGATGGCATTGGGAATATTGAATATCGAGAAGTTTTTCTGTCCGATAATACATCCGGATTTTGTTCTCACATAAACGGTGTATTCTCCCATACTTAAATTGGTGAAAATGTTGGAATCCTGCCATGTGAAATTATTTAAAGAAAATTCAAAGTTTCCGCTCTGAGAAAGAATAACGGTCGCTGTATTGTTCGTGATATTGACAGAAACAATATGTGCTAAAACAGAATAGCTTACCTGAGTTGAACTTGTATTTTCACATCCGAAAATATTGGCCACTTTTACAGTATACGTTCCCGGAGTCGTTACAGTAATTGTTTGTGTGGTTGCTCCGGTATTCCATTCATAAGAATTAAATCCTGGTCCTGCATCCAGAACAACAGACTTTCCTTCACAAAAATCAAGCTTATCAGGAAGTAGAACAAAAGGTTTTGGATTTAGGGTAAGACTTAACCGGACTCCTTTGAAACATCCGTCAGGCGTTGCCACTCTTACGTGAATAAGTGTTGTTCCGGTATTCAATACGTAAGCTGAAGGATTGGCAATAGGGGTGCCTGCAGTATCAGTGTAGGTAAAAATATAACCGGCCGGATTATTAATAATACTGGCTTCATAAGAATGAAGATCGACAGTCATTGAATTTGCGGTAGTTGAATTACATAAAACCTGTGTTACATCTTTTGCAGGAACATTATCCGTAGACAGAGTTACTGTTATTGCCAGTTTTTCAGATTCACAGTTGTTTAAAGTTTGCGTTACAAAATAGATTTGTCCGCTTACCAGAGGAGTTGACATTGGAATTACATTTCCTGCTGCATTATAAAATTTAAGAGCAGTTCCCGTTACAACCAGTTTTTCTAAAGTAGGGTTGGCAGAAGCACAAAAATCCTGATTTACATTGGCTGTTGGTTTAGGAGTTGTATTTACGGTTACCTGAATGGCTGTTTTATTACTTTCACAGCCATTAATAGTCTGAGAAGCATAATAGGTCTGTCCATTGATAAGAACAGTTGTTGCAGGTACAATATTTCCTGCCGCATCATACCATTTTATATTCTGACCTGTGATCTGGATGTCAGAGATTTTAGGATTATTGGTTGCGCAGAAAGTTTGCTGGGTATTAGCTGTTGTCGGAAGAGCTGTGGATGTCACAATTACATTCTGGTTCTGAGTAGCGGTATTTCCATTTCCGTCGTGATAAGTCCAGTGGATAATATAGTTTCCGGGGCTTGAATAAGATAAAGGATCTGTTGTTGTTGCGCTAATTGCTCCCGCGCAGTTATCGGTAGCGGTAGGAATAGTAGCAACCATTGTATGACAGTCTCCTGTAATGTCTGCCAGCAGAGTAACATCAGGAACCGGAGCCGCATTGTCACCTACAATCACGTTTACTGTAAAAGTCCCGTCACAAGCGCCAGATCCTGAAACCTGGCATACATAAGATCCTGCCTGAGTAACTGTCGCATTTGGAATAGTAGGGTTTTGCTCGTTGGATGTGAAACCATTTGGCCCGGTCCAGCTATATACTGTTCCTCCGGTAGCGTTGAGTTGGATTGTCCCATTAGGACATACCGGCGAATTAGAAGTAACAACCGCTGCAGAGGTACAATCCTGAAATTTAGCAATGAAAATATCATTTCCACCACCTGGCGACTGTTGAAAGGTTCCCGGTGTTGCAATACCAGCTGAATTCCCACTTGACATGCCTGTCAGATAAATGGCACCTTCATCATCTTTTGTCGCCTCTCCCTGTTGCGTTGCACCGTTTCCTGTGTAATAGGTTCCCCATTCTTTTACATCATTCTGATTGTATTTAATTAAAAACGTAGAAATATACATTGCGGGCATTCCCATATAGGCACCCGGAGTAGAGATGTCGGGCTGCCCGCTGGAATGCAGTCCTGTAAAAAAAACATTTCCGTTAGTATCAGGATATGCCAATAGCTGGAAAGAGCCTGTAAAGTTAAAATAGCTTTTGCTAATCGCATTCGTAGTTAAATTTACCCTCCATATTCCAGGCTGCCCCATTGGAAAAGCGGTAGTTGAATATCTTCCCGGAAGAATTAAAGTATTATTTACAATTCTGGCTTTCCATATCTGTTCCGAACCACTGTTTCCATAATAGCTTGATCTCAGAATTGAAGTTCCTGATTTTGAAATCTTAAGGTATAGTCCGTCTGATTCCCCGCCTTTTAACGGTTGAAAAGCATTGTTCATAGGGATTGCAGAAGATTGTGTTGCTCCAATTATTTCAAGGTTATCGCTTGAGGAGAGAATTTGGAAAATGGAAGTAGAACCGTCACTTCTTCCAAAGTAAGTAGCCCAATCGACATTCCCTGTTGTTGAATTCAGAGATGCCAGAATACCGTCTGTATACCCGATCGGTGTTGATTTTGCAGGCTGCATGGCGTTAACAGTCGGAAAGTCAGCACTGAAAGAATCACCACCAATGTATACATGATTTTGACTGTAGGAAACAGTATAGAGTTTATTCTGCCTGCTTGAAGAAAACTCTTTTTCAAAAGCAAAACTTCCGTTATTATTAAACTTTACCAAAACAATATTTTCATTATATTGTGCTCTTTGAACGGTTCCGCCTGCATAAATATTAAAACTTTCATCAAAATCTACATCTGCAAATCCGTCATTCATTCCGAAACCATAGTAGGTTCCCCAAAGCCTCTGCCCGGTTTTGGTCAGTTTCATCAGGAATGCGTCAAGAGCGCCGGCAACATTTTGCTGATAGGTTCCGGAAGTAGCGAAGTTTGTGGTACTGGTAGTGGTTCCGAAAACATAGCCCTTACTCTGAAGATCTGTTTTTATCCTGCCGTAATCTTCTCCGTATCCTCCTGCATAGCTTCCCCATATTCTTGTGGGTACCGGATCTATTACAATGGTCTTGTCAGAAGTATTTACAGGAGCGGCAAATCCAAAAGTATGGTCTCCAAGATCCTTAAAAGAAACTTCAATATTTTTTTTGGTATTTCCGGCAATCCAGCTGTTAGGAATATCTTCATAGATTTCCCCAAACCGCACATTCATGGTGAGCCTACCATTGTTTATTAAAGTAGGAGCTCCATTAAATTTCATTTGTATGTCTGAAATTTTTCCACCAGGATTGATGATGAAATTATATTCGATGGGTTTTAAAGTATCGTTAGGTTTAAAGAATACCAAATCTATATGAGGGTATATATTCTTATAGCGGATTTTTTGATATCGGTGAACATTACTAATGCCTTTTGGATTATCTGGAAGGTTATAATAGTTATCATAATCCGGAGATCGGCCTTCTGCAGTAATTGTTGATTGGGTATTGGAATTCACGAGATCAATATCTACCCTGTGAATCAGCTTTTCATAAATATATTCACGGATATGATACTGATCTGGTACTGAAAGCGCATTTTTTTCCTTTTTTGAAAAATCAGGATTACTGGTTTTCTTTATTTCGTAAATATCGTAAGAAAATCCTCCGGTTCGAAGCTGTACATTAAGACCGTTTGAATGGAAAAGGTATCGTACATCTTGATTTACCTTCCCGTTCTGATCCGTAATCTGACCTTTGTTTTCATAAAAATAATAGGAGTTGTTTTCAGAAATTTTTTTCTGTGAAAATAGAAGTATCGTGCTCAAAAAAGAGAACAACGAAAGAATTTTCTTCATCAGTTATTAATTTTTGCGGCAAAGATATAAAAATAGCTTTCTTATTGAATAATAAGTAATCGTAAACTTTCATTCACAAACATGATGGATGTCATGACATTTTTGTTTAATATTTTTGTTTAACAATTTTGTCAAAAATAATTTTTACTATAAATTTGCACAAATTTGTTTAACAAAAATGTCAAATCAAGCAAAAAAAGACCAAACACAGGAATTGATCAAGGAGACAGCGAAGAATTTATTCTTTGTGAAAGGAAAGTTTGATGCTACTACGCAGGAGATTGCAGATGAAGCAGGAGTGAACAGAACCCTTATTAATTATTATTTCCGTTCAAGAGATAAGCTTATCCAGATCATCTTTGATGAAGCCCAAAGAGTAGAACAGGAAAAATCGAAGATCATTCAGAATTCAGCTCTTCCTTTTAAAGAGAAGATCAGCAAATTTATAGAAAGCAGTCTTTCCACAAGCCTTCAGTATCCATATCTGGAAACGTATATCGTGTCACAGATCAATAAAGGAACCTGCCATCACAGAGAAATTGAGGAAGATATCCTGAACGATATGTACAAGGATATTGAAAAAGAAATGGAATTGGGAAATATTGAGAAAATGGCACCAGTTCAGTTTATTCTGAATATGGTTTCGCTACTGGTATTTCCTAGTGCTATAAGACCATTATTCATGGAGAATCTATTAATTAATGATGAAGAATATGATAAGATTATTTCTGAACGAAAAGAAATTATTATCAATATGTTGTTCAAAAACTAAAAAAACTAAAGTATTTCTGAAAATGATTCGTCAAATAGAAATAAATAATGAATGAAAATTAAATAAAAAATAAACGAAGTATAAAATTATGAATAGAAAACGTATAACTGCTACAAAGCTAAAAATTGGGATAGCTTCAGCATTTATGATTTTCGGCTCTACCCTGATGTCTGCCCAGCAGCAGGTTTCCCTGCAGGAAGCAATTAAACAGGCACTTCAAAATAAAGCAGAAGCTAAAAAAGCTGCTTTACAGGTGAAAAAAGCCGAATACAAGATTGATGAAGCCAGAGCCGGTGCCCTTCCTCAGGTCAGTGCTACGGCAGGTTTAACCTATAATCCGATTATTCAGGAATCTTTGCTGGAATTTGGAGGAGAGAAAATCAGAGCTCAGTTTGGGCAGCCTTGGGGTTCAACAGCATCTGTACAACTTCAGCAGGCGATTTTTGATCAGAGAGTATTTACAGGATTGAAAGCTGCAAAATCAACTAGAGAGTTTTATGTACTGAATGCTCAGTTAACCAATGAACAGATTATTGAAAATGTTGCAACAGCTTATTATCAGGTGTTCGTACAGGAGGAAAACCTTAAAACGGTAACAGCCAGCTATGCCAACACTGAAAAAGTAAGAAATGTTATTAAAAGTTTGGTTGATAACGGTTTGGCAAAAGCAATCGATTTGGACAGAACCAATGTTCAGCTTACCAATATCGGTTCCAACAAGCAGGCTTTAATCAACTCTGTTGAACTTTCAAAAAATGCCCTGAAGTTTTATATGGGAATCCCGATTTCTACAGACATCGAGCTTGAAGAAAAACAAATCGAACCAAAACCTGAGCTGATTGCGAGCAACGTAAATCTTAATGATCGTACAGAGCTTAAAGTTTTAAATAAAAACAGGGAACTTTTGGTTTTCAATAAAAAAGCGACTGAAGCTTATCTTTATCCATCAGTAAATCTTACGGCGAACTACGGATGGGGAGCTAACGGAGCAAAATTCCCATTGACCAATGGCCTTAGTAAAGGCGTTCTCTGGAGCGATTTTTCAGCAATTGGTTTGAATGTCAATATTCCTATTTTCACGGGTGGAGCTACCAAAGCGAAAATCAACCAGGCAGAAATTGATATTCAGGATCTTGATGTTGATATTGAAAACACTCAGCTGAGCTTAAGTTTAGATTATAAAAATGCCGTTACCAATATGGAAAATGCATTGATCAATCTCGAAAGCATGAAAGATAATGTAGGATTGGCAGAAAGAGTTCAGAAAAATACCCAGTCAAACTACCAGTATGGGCTGGCAACACTTACAGAAGTGCTGGATTCTGAAAATGCTCTTACGCAGGCAAAACAGAACTATTCTAATGCATTGCTGGATTATAAACAGGCAGAGATCAAGCTGATAAAAGCTAAGGGTGAACTAAACACACTACAAAACTTATAATAAACTAAAATGAAAAAAACTTTAATATATATCATCGTAGCAGCTGTACTGGTAGGTTTAGCCGCTTACAAGATTGCGGGTAACAAAGAAAAACAGACGCAGGAAGTAAAAGAAGTTGCCAAGCAGGTAGATAAAATCAATGTTAATATTGTAACCGTTACAAGGGAAAATATTGATACAGACTACTCAGCCAACGGAACTTTTATTCCTAAGCAGGAAATGAACCAGTCTTCTGAAATATCAGGACGTATTGTAAGCGTTCTGGTAAAAGAAGGTTCAAGGGTAGGAGCAGGACAGGTTTTGGCAACGATTAAAAAAGATGCTATCGAAGTGGATGTTACCCAGGCTCAGAACAATCTTCAGAATGCTATTATTGATAACCAACGCTATGAGAACGCATATAAAACAGGCGGAGTTACAAAACAACAGCTTGATAACTCAAGACTACAGCTGAAAAATGCTCAGGCTGCAGTAAGAGCTCAAGGTGTGAAAGTAAATGATACAAGCATCCGTGCTGGAATCAGCGGTACTATCAACAAGAAAATGGTTGAACCCGGAACGGTGGTTTCTCCTGGAACATCGATGTTTGAAATCGTTAATATCAACAGTCTGAAACTTTCTGTTTTGGTAGATGAAAGCCAGATCGGAAAAATCCAGTTAGGTCAGGAAGTTCCGATTAAAGTAAATGTTCTTCCGGAAGACTCTTTCGTAGGTAGAATTACTTTCATCGCTCCTAAAAGTGATGCTTCTCTGAATTTCCCAGTTGAAATCGAAGTACAAAACAGAGGAAACCTTAAGGCTGGTATGTATGCAACAGCTAAATTCAGTACAAACAACGGCGCAGAAACTCAGAATATGCTGACAGTCCCTGCAGAAGCCTTTGTTAACGGAGTAAGCTCAGGACAATTATTCATTGTTCAGAATGGTGTTGCTAAATTGATCAAAGTAACCATCGGAAAAGTTTACGGAGATAAAGTTCAGATTTTAAGTGGATTGAATGGAGGAGAACAGGTGGTAACCAGCGGACAGATCAACCTGGACAACGGATCTAAAGTGAACATTGTAAAGTAGCAGATCTATGAAGTTAGCAGAAATATCGATCAAAAGACCCTCGCTGGTAATTGTATTATTTACAATTCTGACGTTGGGAGGTATCCTGAGTTATACACTCATGGGATACGAATTGATTCCGAAGTTTGAAACCAATATGGTAACCATTTCTACGGTCTACCCGGGAGCTTCGCCTGCAGAGGTGGAAACCTCCGTAACCCGGAAAATTGAAGATGCCGTAGGTTCTTTGGAAAACGTAAAAAAAGTAGAATCTTCTTCATACGAAAGCTTATCCGTAATCATGGTTCAGCTGAATGATGGAGCCGATGTAGATTACGCTTTAAATGATGCGCAGAGAAAAGTAAATGCTATTCTGGCAGACCTTCCGGAAGATGTGAAGGCGCCGTCTCTGAATAAATTCTCCTTAGATGATTTACCGATTATCACCATGAGTATTTCATCGGATAAACTGAATAGTAAGGACCTTTATGACTTATTGGATAAAAAGATTGAACCTATTTTCTCCCGTGTAAACGGTGTCGCTCAGGTTGACCTTGTAGGTGGACAGGAGAGAGAGATTCAGGTAAATCTTGATGAGAAAAAATTACAGGGGTACGGACTTTCAATTGGAGACGTACAACAGGCCATTCTTTCATCAAACTTAGATTTCCCTACAGGAAGTTTGAAGACGAGAACTACAAAATCTACGATCAGACTTTCAGGAAAATATAAATCTACGGAGGAAATGAACAACCTTGTTGTTTCCAATAAAAACGGAGCTCAGGTACGTTTATCTGATATTGCAACCGTTTTCGACTCTCAGAAGGATGTTGAAAAAGTAGCGAGATTCAATCAGTTCCCTACGATTTTGATGCAGGTTAAAAAACAATCTGATGCCAATGCGGTAGCAGTATCTGAAAGTGTTCAGAAGACCATTAAAACAGTAGAAGAAGCATACAAAGTTCAGGGAGTAAAAGTAAAAATCGTAAACGATACGACAGAATTTACCCTTGAATCAGCCAACCACGTTATTTTCGACTTATTCCTAGCGATTATCCTCGTGGCAATTGTAATGTTACTATTCCTTCACAGTATCAGAAACGCATTCATCGTAATGGTTTCTATCCCGGCTTCATTGGTGGCAGCGTTCATCGGAATGAACTTAATGGGATATACTTTGAACTTAATGAGTTTACTTGGACTTTCACTTGTGGTAGGGATCCTGGTGGATGACGCGATTGTAGTACTGGAAAACATTTACCGTCACATGGAGATGGGTAAAAGTAAGATCAGAGCAGCGTATGATGGAGCTTCAGAAATCGGATTTACTGTTGCGGCAATTACCCTGGTAATTGTAGTGGTATTCTTACCGATCGCGATGAGTTCAGGTCTTGTAGCCAACATCCTTGCCCAGTTCTGCGTCACGGTAGTTATTGCCACCTTATTATCTTTATTGGCTTCATTTACCATCATTCCTTGGTTATCATCAAGATTCGGTAAGCTGGAGCATTTAACAGGGAAAAACTGGTTTGAGAAATTCATTCTTTGGTTTGAAGGATTAATTGACAAGTTTACACACTGGATCACAGGAATCCTTGAATGGTGTCTGAAAACGACGTTAAGAAGAATTTCAACAGTGGTAATCACATTCATTGTTTTAATCAGTTCATTCATGCTGGTAGCATTTGGGTTCATCGGAGGTGAGTTCTTCCCGCCAATCGACCGTGGCCAGTTCCTGGTACAAATGGAATTGTCAAAAGATGCAACCGTTGAGAAGACAAACCAATTAACATTAGATGTTGAGAAATTCTTAAGAAATGATAAAGATGTTGTAGATCTTATTACAACAGTAGGACAGCAGTCTACAGGTTTTGGTGGTGCTCAGGCAACTACTTACCAATCTGAGGTTCAGGTGAACTTAACTGATAAGTCTGAACGTTCTGAAAGTACCAATATCAAAGCTGCAAAAATAAAAAGACAGCTGGAAGAGAAATTCACAGGAGTTGAGTTTAAAACGGCTCCAATCGGTATCATGGGTGCGGAAAATGCTCCTATTGAAATGGTAGTAACAGGACCGGATAACGCTACAGCAGTGAAAGAAGCAACAAGAATCCTTGAGCTATTGAAAAAAGTTCCTGGAGCAGTAGACGCCGAATTATCAACCGATACAGGTAGCCCTGAAGTTCAGGTAAGTATCGACAGAGATAAAATGGCAGCTTTAGGCCTGAATCTTTCAAGTGTAGGACAGACGATGCAGACCGCATTCAACGGAAATACAGACGGAAAATTCAGAGCGGGAGAATATGAATATGATATTAATATCCGTTTCGGTGATGTGAACAGACAATCTATTGATGACGTTAAAAACCTTATGTTTACAAACCCTCAGGGACAGCAGGTTCGTTTAAGTCAGTTTGCTAATGTGGAAATGGGTTCAGGACCGAGTTTGCTTGAACGTAGAGATAAATCTCCTTCTGTAAAAGTAAGAGCGAAAGCTGTTGGTAGACCGGTAGGGGACGTAGCGAATGAATGGGCAAACCAGTTCATGAACAGCGATAAAAAGCCTGTAGGTGTAGATTACATCTGGAGTGGAGATATGGAGAACCAGCAGGAAGGTTTCGGTACATTGGGAATTGCATTATTGGCAGCTATCGTATTGGTATACCTGGTGATGGTTTCACTATATGACAGTTTTGTATATCCTTTCGTGGTATTGTTCTCAATCCCGTTGGCGATGATCGGGGTAATGGTTATCCTTGCCTTAACAGCCAACTCGCTGAACATTTTCACCATGTTGGGTATGATTATGTTGATTGGTCTGGTAGCGAAGAATGCGATCCTTATCGTTGACTTTACGAATGCAAGAAAAGCAGCTGGTGCCAATACTCACGATGCCCTGGTACAGGCGAACCACGCACGTCTTCGTCCGATCCTGATGACCACCATTGCGATGATCTTCGGTATGTTACCGATCGCATTGGCAACAGGTGCCGGAGCAGAGATGAACAAAGGTCTTGCATGGGTAGTAATCGGTGGTCTGACATCATCACTATTCCTTACCCTGATCATTGTACCGGTAGTATATTCATTATTTGACTCTCTTTTAAGAAGAATGGGACAACATAAGAAAGTAGACTACGAAGCTGAAATGAAAGCTGATTACGTACATAGAGAATTGAATGAAGACGGATTTACTCCGAAGCATTTGGATAAATAAATTAAACCTTTAATTAACCGAAAGCCGTGTCATCTTGATACGGCTTTTTTTGTTGGTAAATGTCATTCTGACGAAGGAAGAATCTCGTTTTGTAGTCTTTCCTATGAGATTCTTCACTTCATTTCATTTCGTTCAGAATGACAAACGTAGACTGTTAACTTTTGGCTCATTCAATAGGAGCGGCCTTACTCCTGAGCTCAGATGAAGGAAGCATGCTTAATTCTATAACGTTCATTATTCGGCTTTAGATTCTGTGTTAACTTCCAAATTATTTTTTATACATTTATATTTATAAAAGCGACCTTGAGTTAGCTTGCGTAGGGTGAACGTCTTTGATTTTTACCCT